>JAYULM010000287.1:0-3117 GCA_043763605.1 Armatimonadota bacterium
TCTCGACAGACCCGGTAGCGATACGTTCCCGGTCTCCCCGCTCGCAGAGCGTCCGCCGAAGGCGCATAGCGGAACGGTTCACCGTCCGACAACTAACCACCAACCACCGACCACTAACCACTGTCCACTTATCCTGAAAGGAACTTACCAAATGGGTGTTACGGTGACTCGTGATGTGGTGCGGCATTTTTCCGCGCTGGTGCTGACTATTTTTGCGGACGCGCTTACGGCGCAGCCGGGGGTTTGGCGCGATCTGGCGACGGTGGTGCAATCGTCGCAGGCGAGCGAGGAGTATGCGTGGCTTTCGCAGGTGCCAGTGATGCGGGAGTGGGTGGACGAACGCAAGATCACCGCGCTGGGCGAATATGGCTTCGCGCTGAAGAACCGGAAGTGGGAAACCACGATCAGTTTCGAGCGCGAGGTGTTGGAGGACGACCAGACGGGCAATGTGCGGGTGCGGATCATGCAGATGGTCGAACAGGCGTATGCCCACTACGACAAACTGATTTTCGAGTTGATCGCGAACGGCGATAACGGTCTGGCGTACGACGGGATGCCGTTCTTTGGGGAGCATCTGACCGGCGGGACAGCATTTGAGAACCTGGGTTCGGGGGTGCTTTCGGCGGCGAGTCTGAAGACGGCTATCTCGCAGATGATGCGGATTCCGCTCGATAACGGCGAGCCGGCGATGGTAAAGCCGACGCACCTTCTGGTACCGCCGGAGTTGTGGTGGACGGCGAAAGAGTTGGTCCACTCGGCGATGACGACCGAGGTCGCTACAGTACGCGGTCAGAATGCAATCAATGCACTTCAAGGTGAACTGATACCGATAGCGTCGCCGCGCCTGACTACGGCGACGGAGTGGTATCTGCTGGACAACTCGCACCCGGTGCGCCCGTTTTTCCTGCAACAGCGGATCGCGCCGGACCTGCAGGCTCTTGACGGGACCGACGGGAACACCGAGACGGACTTCATGCGCGACATTTATGTCTACGGGGTCCGGGCGCGCCATAACGCGGGCTACGGTCTGCCGCACTTCGCGTACAAATCGTCGGGGGTCGGATGATAAAAGGGATCGCGCCGGAAACGCCGGTGCCGGATAGTTCGTTCTCGCTGGAAAATAGCGGGGTTACGGAGTCGGAGCGTCGGGCGGAGGAATCCGCAACGCCGCCGAACACGGAGGAGCCGGATGTCGTCCGGTCCTTCCCGCTGGAGAACAGCGGGATCGTCTCCCGCGATCTGAACGCGCGGCGTTCGTTCCCGCTGGAGAACTCGGGGATTACGGGGGCGGAGGAGTAGTTGTGGCGTCCCGTGTTTCCCTCCCCCCGGCCCTCCTCGTTTCCCTCCCTCCCCCCAACCCCCTCCCTCAGTTCCTGAGAGAGGGGGAGTCCAGAGGCGGAACGTAACCACGTTTCCCGAACGGCGCGACATACGGGACCGCCTAGCTACCTCGGACTCCCCCTCTCTCAGGAACTGAGGGAGGGGGTTGGGGGGAGGGAGGGAGCGGACGAGGCGGGCTGAGGGAGGGAGGAGAAGCGAGACGGTCGGGGGAAAAACGAGTTGTATCTGATTTCACCACGGCACCCCCTTCCCCACATTCCGCTTCTGCCAGAACAGCCGCGCCTGATCGCGGACGACTTCCGAGTGCGGCGGCGGGGCGTGTCCGGTGCCGTTGCGGATCGCGGCGAAGGCGTCCTGGACGAGCGTTCGAGCTTCGGCTTCGGGGATGCCGGGGAGCCAGTCGGCGGGAATCGGCAGTTTGGGCACGGTTTGGACGCGGCGTTTCGCGGCGGCGTCGCGCTCGTTTTTGCGCTCCGCCGTGCCGATCTCGGCGAGGTACCAGGCGGGGAATTTCCAGGTGCCGGTGGCGAGGTTGCGGGCGACGGAGATCGTGTAGCCCGCGCCGCCGTTCAAGCCTTTCTGGATTCGGCGTAGCGTGTATTCGCAGGCGTCCCGGAGAGCGGCAGGCGGTATTTCAGCGAGATACCGCGCTTCCGATCCGGGGACGATCCCGCATTGATGCATCAACACAACAACAGGGTCAGTGATCCGTGCGGAGTGGTCAGTGGTTAGTGCCGGTCGTCGGGACGCAGGCGGCTTTGGTGGTAAAGCCTGCTTCACCGGTTCGCGCTTGCGAAAGTCCCCCCGGGGGACTTTCGCGTGTTGTTTCTCCTCTGTCTCCGACGTAATACGTGGATAGTCCCCCGCGACCGCTCCTGCATTTACCCCTGAATAAGTGGTCAGTGAGCAGTGGTCAGTGGTCCGTGCCCGGGGTCGGGAGGTGGGTCCGTTCGAGTGCGGTTCACCGTCCACGGACCTCACCTCACTCGCCGCTGGACACTGATCACTAACCACTGGACACTGACCACTATCCCCTATCCACTCATTTTTCGGGCGCGGCGAGTGCGCGACCCGGGGCGGGGCAACGGGTAGGAGCGGGCGGATGAAGACGCGTACGCCTTCGTCCAATTGGGTTTCGATCCAGCCCGCGTTTTTGAGTTGGCGTATCCATTCGTAGACGGTGCGCAGGGTGCGCCCGAACTGCGCGGCGTACCATTTGCAAAACGCGAAGGCGTAGCCGCGCGGCTCGCCGGTCTCGGGATCGGGCTTACGGGCGAGTCGGCAGACGAGACGGTAGAAGAGGATCGCGGGTCCGCCCGGTTGCGGCGCGGGGGAACACCCATCATGGTCCACAGGCGATTCCGAAAGCGGCGGACTATCTATCGTTGCTGGCATGTGTCCTCCCGGAATGGTGCGTGTGCGGGGATCTTCCTCCGAATTAGAAAGGACGAAGTATCATAGCAAGATCAAACAATAGTTTGTTTCGAGTACTCCTAAATATAACATGAGTGGCGGGTTGCGGGTGAACAAAAAGTTATGATTCGCGACTGCCGGGAACCTCCACCCTACCTCGTTTTCCTCCCTCCCTCGCGCTGTTGATCCTCGCGTTTTCGCCCCCGCGCCCGCCTTGCCCCGTTTCCCTCCCCTCGCCCGCCTCACGTTTTCCTCCCTCCCCCCGCGCCCGCCTCGTTTCTCCCTCCCCCCGCGCCCGCCTCGTTTTCCTCCCTCTCCCCTCGCCCGCCTCGCTTGTCCGCCCCCCCCCCCAACCCCCCCCCC
>JAYULM010000288.1:0-3113 GCA_043763605.1 Armatimonadota bacterium
CGACGCCCTGCTCGCCGCGTCGGAAACCGCGCGCGCGCACGAGTTTTACCTGCGCGAGGCGCAGATCGCCGCCCGGCACCAGATGTCGCCCGCCGAGGAGGAACTGTCCGCGCTGATCTACCCGGCGAGCGGCGGCGCATGGTCCAGACTGCACGGCGACCTTACCTCGCAACTGACGGTCCCGTACACCAATAAGAGCGGCGAAACGCAGTCCCTGCCGATGAGTATGATCCGCGCGATGGCGACCGACGCTGACCGCGACACCCGCCGCACCGCCTACGACGCCGAACTCGCCGCCTGGCAGACGGTCGCCGTGCCGCTCGCCGCCGCGATGAACGGCATCAAGTACGAGACCGACGCCATCGCGCGGCGACGCGGCTGGGGATCCCCGGTCGATTCCGCCGCGTTCGGCAACCACATCGACCGCGAAACCCTCGACGCCATGCTCTCGGCGGCGCGAAAATCCTTCCCCATGTTCCGCAAGTATCTGCGCGCGAAAGCGCGGGTAGTGAATAGTAGTCAGTGGTCAGTGGACAGTGACGGATTAGTGAGTAGTGAGCAGTGGTCAGTGGCCAGTGGTTCCCCCTCCGGCACTGACCACTATCCACTGACCACTGACCACTCATTACCCTGGCACGACCTGTTCGCGCCGGTCGGGGACGCGTCGGCGAACAAGGCGTACCCGTGGGCGGAGGCGGAAACGTTTATCGCCGAGCGGTTCGGCGCGTACAGCCCGAAACTGCGCGGGTTCGCCGAACGCGCCTTCCGCGAAAAATGGGTCGATGCCGGACCGCGCCCCGGCAAGCGCGACGGGGCGTTCTGCATGGGAATGCGCGGCAGCGAATCGCGCATCCTGCACAACTACCGACCCTCCTACGACGGCGTTTCGACCCTCGCGCACGAATTGGGGCACGGCTACCACAACCTGTGCCTCGCGGAACGGACCGCCCTGCAATCGGGCACCCCGATGACCCTCGCCGAAACCGCGAGCATTTTCTGCGAAACCATCGTCAAGGAAGCCGTCCTGAAAACCGCCAGCGAAGCCGAGCAGGTAGCCATTATAGAAGCGTCGCTTCAGGGGCAGTGCCAGGTGGTCGTGGATATTACCAGCCGTTTCCAGTTCGAGAACGCTGTGTTCACGCAACGCCGCGAGCGCGAACTGTCCGTGGACGAGTTCTGCGCCTTAATGACCGACGCGCAGAAAGACACCTACGGCGATGGATTGGACGAAACGAAACTGCACCCGTTCATGTGGGCGGTAAAAAGCCACTACTACGGTTCGACGTTCTACAACTTCCCGTATATGTTCGGCTTGCTGTTCGGACTCGGACTCTACGCGCAGTATCAGACCGAGGGGGAATCGTTCCGCCCGCGCTACGACGAACTGTTGTCGCGCACCGGAATGAGCGACGCAGCGACACTGGCGGACGGCTTCGGGATAAACATCCGGGGCGAAGCCTTCTGGACCAGCAGCCTAGCCCTGATCGGACAGGACATCGAAAAATTCATCGCGCTGACCGCCCCGGAGTTTTAACCGCCAAGACGCCAAGTTCGCCAAGATGAGAGAAGGGGAAGAGAGTTTTCAAGAGGGGTTTATCGGTTTAATGCGATATATCGGCTTGCGAACGAAGCAAAAAACCTTAAACTCTCTTCCCCTTCTCTCATCTTGGCGAACTTGGCGTCTTGGCGGTTAAAACTCCGTCACCAGCGGATTTTGCCGACGGCGGCGAATACGATGAGCAGGACCGAGACGGCGAACATGATTAAGGAGACGGGGGAGAACAGCCGGTCGGTGCCGGTGATCAGGAGCGAAAGCCCCGCGCCGACGATGATACTGCCGCCGGTGATCCACTCGACCTTGATGCCGCGCTTGTAGCCGACCGCGCGCAGGACAATCTCGCCCAGGATGCCGCCGATGACCGGCGCGGCGAACAGGATGAAAAAGCCGATGTGTTGCAGGAACACGCCCGCGATGCCGCCAGACACAATCCCGGCGACAATCGCGAGTGCGAATCTCTCGGGGCGTATCTGAAACAATGGCGAGCCGCCGAGATCCGCGCAGTTCTTGCAGAGCATCCCCACCGGACCGGGGACGAGGCAATCGGGGCAGATCGGCGTGGCGCAACGCGCGCAGGCGAGCGCGGTTTGAACTTTGGGATGGCGGGCACAATAAGCAGGCGCGGTAGGCACGGCGGGGCTGTTTCCTTTTCGAGTACGCGGTGCCGATATTTTATCGAAGCGATGACAAATTTCCTGCCTTTGACCGTGCTTTAGAGTCGTTTCGTTCTTTTTTTGTCGGGTACCGCCTGGGCGGCGGACGGCGCCAACCGGACGTTGGATCGTTGCTGCCTGCGGTGCTCGATACTTGCTACATCTGTGCACTTGCTGTTTTCCCGCGAATCCCGGTTTCCGCTTTTCACGTGGAGTGTGAAAAGCGGAAACCGGGATTCGCGGGAAAGGACCGAACGCTAACAACGCAATGGAACACAAACAAGCAGCACCGCAGGTAACAACGATCCAACGTCCGGTTGGCGCCGTCCGCGTAGGACAAAAAAAAGATAAAGATAAAATAAGAAAAATGAGCAGTGAAACGTCACAAAGCGTCGCCGGGGGATGGCTGGGCGCGTACTATTTTGAAAGCAGGACGCGTACGCCGGTGCGCTTCGAGGCGTCGTTCGTCCGCCTGCCCGACCCGGAAGGCGACGGCGGCGGGCGGTTCGGCGGCTCCCTTCTTGACGATGAAGGCGGGAGCGGTTCGGCGGTCGTCTCGCACGGCGTCCAGCAGGGAAGTTTCGTACGGTTCATCAAAGTCCCCAATCCGCCCGCCCCGGGATTGTTCCCGGCGAACTACGTCGGTACGCTTTCCGAGGACGGGCGTGTCCTCACCGGGCACTGGAAGATCACGCTCAGCGAAACCCGGCGCGGGCGCGCCCGCGAGATCGTCGGCACGTGGGAAGCGCGCCGTCTCTGGCATGCGGGCGACGACGAAACGGGGCAGGGGGCGGAAGCGGAGCGGGAACTGACGGCGGCGGGCTGACCGCTGCCTTGGGACCGGGTGATCGGGAGCATAGCCCAGGCGGTTCGGGGATGTTCCATCCTCCGGTGGAAGCCTT
>JAYULM010000289.1:0-11107 GCA_043763605.1 Armatimonadota bacterium
CCCCTCTCCCTTCGGAGGGAGAGGGGGCGGGGGGGGGTGAGGGGCAGGACCATTCCTCACAATTGCAATGTGGCGGCGCGGAACGCCGCGAATGACTGCTGATATTCGGTCTGTACATCGATTAACCGCGCCCGCGCCTCGGCGGTAGCGCGTTCGCGCTGGTTGACCAGAAAAAGCGTACCGTCACCGAGTTCGAACTTGCGCCGTTCGGCACTTTCCAGCCGCTCGGCGAGCGTGACTTCCTCCTCCGCGACAGTGTACCGGAGCCGTGCCAGTTCCACGGCGTTCGCTGCGTCGTCCACCTCGGTCTGTATCTGTCCGATCAGCAGGCGTTCCTCCTGGCGAAATTTTTCGCGCTTGAGACGCGCCTCGTCGCGGCGACCGGTCGCTTCCCGCCGCCCCAGCGGCACGCTGAACAGTAGCCCGGCTTTCATCGTTTCGCCGATGGACCTCGCGCCGGTGTCGAGACCGGGGTTCAGCACCAGATCGAGCGTCGGCTGGCGGTCATTCTCGGCGAGCCGTTCGTCGATGCGTAGCGAGTCCTGTTGCAACCGCGCGATCTGGATCTGCGGGTTTTGTACGATGGCGCGTTCGCGCCCCGACTGTACCGCGTCCGGCGCGAGTTGCGCAATTGGCGGGAACGCGGGCGGCGCGAGTCCCGGCGCGGGCAGTGCGTTATCGGAACCGTCGCCGCCGCCCCAGAGGTACAGTGACAGTTTGAACCCCGCTTTCTGCTGGTCGCGTTCCGCCTTGATCAGTGCCCCCCGGCGGCGGAGCACTTCGCCCGCCGCTTCGACCGAGTCTATTTCGGGCAGGAAGCCCGCCTTGGACAGGCGGCGGATCTGCGCGGCGCGGGTTTCGCCCAGGGTGAGCAGGTCGCGGGCGACGGTCCCTTTCTGCCCCGCCGCGACCCAGTCCCAGTAAGCGAAAGACGCCTGCCGGAGCACGTCGAGCCGCGTGAACGCGAAGTTTTGCGCCGCTATCGGCTCGCCGATGAACGCCTGCTGTTCCGCCGCGCTTTTCTCGTTGATGCCGAAGCCGCGCCGAAGTGGTGCCTTGATGCTGACGTTCCACTCGCCTGTGTTTCCGGTGGACGAGTCGGGCGACTTCGGACTACCCAGATTCAGGCGCGTCCCCGCGACTACCTTGATCCCGTTGCGGAACGGCAGTTCCACGCCGACATCGCTCATGGTCGTGTTGAGAGGCTTGCCCCGCGTCGAAGTCGAGTTGTAGCGCAGGTAGTCGGACCCGGCGTACGGCACGACGTCGAACGCGCCCTGTTTCGACACGCGCTTCGCGGTCGCTGCGCGTCGCTCGGCGTCGCTCCCGCGCAGTTTCGGGTGGTTCGCCTCGGCTTGCGCCAGAACGTCGGCGAGCGTCAGGACGCCCGGCGTCGCGTCGGCGGTGTTTTGTGTCGTTCCGGGTACGTCCTGCCCCCACGCCGCGTCCGGCTTGGGTGTCAGAACCAGTGTCAGGACGGTCAGGACGTACGGTACGAAGCAGGAAGAAAAATTTTTACTCTGGCACAATAATTTCATTAGAGACTGTGATCGCCGTCAATGGTAGGGTTCCATGCATGCGCACCTGCCGTCATCGGTCCCGCACGAAGCCGATCAGGTCGCGCACTGTGCAATGGCTTTCGATGGAATGGCGCAAGGCTTGGTCCGGATGGATCTCGTAGCAGTTACGCCGCCCGTACTTAATCCGCGTCACAAAACCCGCGTCCTCTAAATCGGTGATGATCCGCTGTACCGCCCGTTCGGTGATACCGACCCAGTCCGCGAGATCGCGCAACCGTGCGGTGGGTTCCCCGGCGAGGCAGATGAGCACGTGCGAGTGGTTGGTAAGGAATGTCCACACGGACGGGTGCTCCGTGCCCCCCCCGTTCGCCGGTTTATCCACTACGTTCTCGGTCGCTGTCATCAGTGTTTCGTCCTCGCGTTATACAAGACGAATAATACCGGAAAAAAGTTTCCGGTACTGGGATTCGTGTGAAAATAATTTTGTTTTGCCTGTCCTCCCAAAGGAGGATTTAGAAGATCGCGCACCGCATTGAAAGTGCAGGCTCACCATCCGTAAGTTCGGTTCTTCGCCGAGCGAAAAAACGATAAGGTTTGTCCCGTAGCCGTGAGCAGATTATCGATAGGTTAGAAGAGGTGTCCATGTCAACTGTAAATGGGAATGCTCTCCGATTGTCCCTCGCTACGGAAATTATCCCCGTACCGACGCTGGAAGAGAGTAGTGACTTCCGCATCAAGCAAACCGGGCAAAAAACACACGCCCCATCCGGTGCCCCGGTTCTGTTTTTTGATGTGCTCGACACAGAGTCGCAACGTATCGGAATCGCTAGCATCGTCGCCGGTCCCGACGACCCTTCCCTGATCTATACGGGGCACGTTTGTGCCACACTATCCCGTGAGCGTTCGGAGCCAGACTTACTCAGCAGAATCGGTAAAGCCCTGATTCAGTGCGCCTTCGAGATAGGTCTCACTGTTGTCCGAATAGTCGTTCCCACAGACGATAGCGTCTCCGTAGATTCTTGCCGCTTGCTTCTTCCTGCTTCGGCTTCCACTATTGTAGATACTCAGGGCATGGCGCACGCCACATTCCTCTTCTACCCGAAGGGGGACAGTTCCTGATTTTGAACCAGCCTACCTGCGACAAATCTCTCGGTAGACCCATGCCTTCCATTTTTGTCGGAGCCACGTTTCTCCGGTAGAATGGTCGCGGAACAAACTATGGAAATTTCCGCCGATGAAATGGAGAACTGCCTCCGAGTTCTCCAACAGGTTGCCGATTCGCGCGGGAGCATCCGGCGGAGCGACCATTTTAACGCCCTGATCGCCAAGGTGTATCGCCAGAGCAAAAAATTCGATCTCCGCGCCGAGCGGCAACGCCAGTGGACCGAGGACCGCGCCGCGCAGGCGCAAACAGCAATGGTTCGCATCCAGCGAGACGCGCTTTCGGCGGGCACGCTCAGTCTGCCGCCGCTCGTGGAAGAAGCGCGCGTTCTGAACCGTCCCGAAACCTGCTACATCTGCAAGGAAGATTACACCGAGGTCCACTTCTTCTATCATCTGCTCTGCCCGAAGTGCGCCGAGACCAACTTCACGATGCGTCACCTGAGCGCGGACCTGCGCGGGCGCACCGCGCTAATTACCGGGGGGCGCGTCAAGATCGGCTACCAGACCGTTTTGCGACTCCTGCGCGACGGCGCGAAGGTGATCCTGACCACGCGCTTCCCAAATGCCGCCGCGCGACGCTTCTTCGCCGAGGCGGATTCCGGCGCGTGGCGGGAGCGGCTACAGGTGTACGGACTGGATCTGCGAAACCTGCCGTCCGTGGAGCAGTTCGCGCAACATCTCCTGCACACCGAACCGGCAATCGACATCGTGATCCACAATGCCGCGCAAACTATCGCCCGCCCGCCGGGTTTTTACACGGAACTGCTCGCTGGGGAGGAGCCGGGTACACTCGGCATCGAAGCGTCACATCTCGTCGCGCAGGACGCTCCCGCTACGACTTCCGCCGATAGCGTGTCGCTCCTCCCGACGATGGCTTCCCCGTCTGTCGACATCCTCCCTGCGGATAAATGGGAGGATAACGAGGAACGCGCCGACTCCCGCGATACGAACAGTTGGCTACTGCGCCTCGACGAAGTCAGCGCACCGGAAATGCTGGAAGTGCAACTCGTGAACGCCGTCGCGCCGTTCCTGCTCAACAGTCGCTTGAAGCCGCTCCTGATGAGTTCGCCGTTCGCGCGGCGGTTCATCGTCAACGTGTCGGCGATGGAGGGGCAGTTTTCGCGCCACAAGACGGTATTCCACCCGCACACGAACATGGCGAAGGCGGCACTCAACATGATGACGCGCACGTCCGGGGCGGACTACGCCCGCGACGGGATTTACATGAACAGTGTGGACACCGGCTGGGTCACGGACGAGAACCCCGCCGCGAAGCGCGAGAAGATCCAGGAAGAGCGCGGCTTCTTCGCCCCGCTCGACATCGTGGACGGGATGGCGCGCATCTATCACCCGGTCGCGCAGGGGATCAACAACACCGACGAGGAGCCGTTCGCAGGTCGTTTCCTCAAAGACTACGCGCCCTGCCCGTGGTAGGTCTGCACTGTGTTTATAGCCCCAGGACCATTCCAAACCTCCAGAATGCCCCGTCTCTGCTGAAGAGTAACGTTCGTCACGAAACTATGCCCATTGTTACCACCGGGTAAGACTGGTTCTGACTGACTGCACCACGGACGTTGATATGCTCCGGTCACATGGCTCGAACGGACTAAATCGATATTATTTATCCAATATGCGACTTTTTAGACCGCCTTGATTTGCGAATGAGTTATATCTAATGACGATAACTTCACTTCGCGCATGATTCGAACTTTAATGTCTCGTTGATGCGTGTTAACCAATCGCAAGCAGATTTCAGGCAGACAACTAAATGGCCAACGCAATTTATCAATTGGTGTCAAAGTATGCGAATTAAATACAAAATAAAGTCGCATATTGGTTACGTTCCGATAAATTAAACAGGTCACGGCACAGGTCGGGCACATCGGCGTAAACGGAAGCCATTGAGGGCGGGGTCTCGTAGTTTCGGATTTTGTCCGAGTTTGATATAATGGGCTTAATTCGGCTCGCTCGCCTGAATATCTGCTTGAGCGAGCTGATGAGTTCGCCAGAAAGGTTTATATTTTTCAATGTTACAAGAAAAACTGCAGGACACAGGATTGTCCCTTCATTACGCGGTCCCCCGTTTCTTTTTTGCCGCCGTCTGCTTTTCGCTACTGGGGGTGGCATTCACAGGTTGCGCGAAAGAGCCTCCTCCCGCACCGCCTGCCGCGGCAGCCGGTGACAGTGCAGTACCGTCTCAAGCGCGCCAGCAAATCATGAATGATCCGAACGTGCCGCAAGCCGTTAAAGACCGGATGAAAAACTCGGCAACCCCGGCACCCCCGAAACCGTAAGGATCGGCATCCGTGCGACCGTGTAGTCAGTCCGCCGGTCAGGGAAAGGGCAAGCAGCGTCTGTCATAACGCACCCATCTGATAGTCGTCCTTGCCCTCGCGATGGTAACTACTGCGTCGGTTGCCGCAGGGAGGTTCTACGAGGCAGCCATCCCTGCGGAACAGTCTCCTGCCTGAACTCCAGCACCGCCTATCCGACTGATCGCAACGACAACCGGTTGTTGGCTATGCTCGACCTGTTTATAGTCAGGGGCAAACAGGGATCAACGGACTCACTGTGCGGGGGTGAAGGATCTGGCACCGTGGGACGAGACGGTGTCGCAGGAACGGCTGTCTCCTCGCCGGGGTCTTCCCTGCGGCGGCAAAGGCGGGATACTACTGTACAGGGGTTCTCGTGCCCCCGACTGTTTGTCCGCGTGCCTGGTGGTATCGTTGACGGCATGAACAGACGCATCCTACGCTCCCCCAGGGACACCGACAGAAGCAACGGCACCCGCCGGAGCGATGTTTTCGGCATCCACGGCATAGCAGTCGGACCGGAATCTCCCGTCGGCGAGGTAGGTCGCGTACGGGGTTGTTTTGCAACCGGGGCATTTGGGGCGCAGGTCCGGTGGCAGTCCGAACGAGTAGCGTCGGCAGGTTTTGCAGTGGTAGTATTGCCGGTTGTCGCGGGTGCCTTTTTTGTGTAGTGCTTGCTTCCGCAGTGGGTATACTCCGGTTCCCGTTCTCCCTGGCGCGTCTGGCGGATTCGGTATGATCCCCTAATGCTTCGGTGCGCTTCCTTTCCTGCGGACTGCGTGGTGTTACGATACCAGACGGGGGTGGGTGCGAGGGAACATTTTGTTTTCGTGTTTTCACTGGATTGGCTGAACTGGCGATTCACCTGCGGGGGTGAGGTTCCGGGACAACCGCGTAACTCCTACTTTATCTGTTCTCCGCAGTCAGGTGCTTCCTCCATCGCTTTGCGCATCTCCTCGGGGGACATTTCGCGGATCGTGGTGGCGACGGACCACTTGTGTCCGAACGGGTCGGTAAGCATGCCCCAGCGGTCGCCCCAGAACATGTCTGCCAGCGGCATGACCGGTATGCAACCCGACTCGACCGCGTGCCCGAACACGGCGTCGCAGTCGGCTACCTGTAGGTGGAGCGTCACCGGGCTTCCGCCGAGGCTTTGCGGGCTTTGACCGCCGTGCTCGGGGAACTCGTCAACCAGGTAGAGAGTGGACCCGCCGATTTTCAGCGCGGCGTGCATCAGCCGCCCGTCGGGGAGATGCAGTTGGCTGAGGAGTTCGGCACCGAACGCCTTCTGGTAAAACTCTACCGCCTCCGTTGCCTTGCGGCAGGCGATGTGCGGGATCAGGGTGGTCGTTGTTTGTGTCGTAGTTGTCATGGGTATTACCTTTCGAATCGGGTTATTTGTCGCTGTTTTCCGCAGGGGTGGAGGAGGTCAGGAACGGGATTTCGCGTAACGGGCGGATCTCGACGGTGCCGGTCCTTGCTACCGGGTGTTGCGCGGCGATTTCCACCGCTTCATCGAGATTCTTCGCCTCGACGAGCAGGTATCCGGCGAGTTGTTCACGCGTTTCGGCGAACGGACCGTCGGTGACCAGGCGGCTGTTCTGACGCAAGCGCACACTGGTCGCGCACGACGTAGGCTGAAGTATGCCTGCCGCGACGTACTGTCCGCTCACCCAGAGCCGGTCGACGAGTCCCTCGCACGTTTTTACACACTCGCCGTGTACGTCTTCCGTCTGTCCCGAAGCATCCTCTTCCTGGTAGATCAGCAACATGTAGTTCATTCTGGTTCCTTCACTAAATAGTCGAATGACACTTGTCTAAATCGACACTCTTTGATCTTTTCTTTTTCTTTTTTTGTCCTGCGCGGACGGCGCCAACGCAGCGAAAACGCAGGCGGCGGACCGGGAAACCCCGCCGGTGTTATTTTAGCCCGGCAGGTCGCTCAGCCGTTGCGCGAGGAAACGCCGCTCGGTGCTCTGTTTCGCGAGGTCGAGGGCGCGGACGTAGGCGATTCGGGCTTGTGCCGGGTCGCCCAACCGCCGACACAACTCCGCCCGTGCCGCGTGCGCCGGGTGGTGGGCCGCCAGATCGCCGCGTGCCAGAATCGCGTTGATGAGGGCAAGACCAGCCGCCGCGCCGTCGCGCACCGCCACTGCCACGGCGCGGTTCAGTTCGACCACCGGGGACGGGTTGATTTGGAGCAGAACGCCGTATAAGCCGACGATCTGGTTCCAGTCCGTCGCGTCGGCATCGGGCGCGTCCGCGTGTACCGCCGCAATCGCCGCCTGGATGGAATAGGTGCCGAACCGTCGCGAACGCAGGGCGCGTTCCACGAGCGTTTTCCCCTCGGTGATTAGCGACCGGTTCCAGAGGGAGCGATCCTGATCTTCCAAGAGAACCAGGTTTCCGGTCGGCGTAGTACGCGCGGCGCGGCGGGATTCGGTCAACAGCATCAGGGCGAGTAATCCCATAATTTCCGGGTCGGGTATTAACGCCGCGAGCAATCGAGCGAGGCGGATGGCTTCGCCGGAAAGGTCGGCGCGTGTCAGGGTGTCGCCCGATGACGCGGCATAGCCTTCGTTGAACACGAGGTAGATCACCTGGAGTACGGCGTCCAACCGCTCCGGCAGATCGCTCTGCGACGGCACCCGGTACGGGATACGGGCGTCACGAATCTTCGCCTTGGCGCGCACGATGCGCTGGGCGAGTGTCGCCGGGGCGGTCAGGAAGGCGCGGGCGATCTCCTCGGTCGTCAGCCCGCACACCTCGCGTAGCGTCAGCGCGACGCGGGCTTCCGGCGAAAGGGCGGGGTGGCAACAGGTGAAGATCAGCCGCAGGCGGTCGTCCGCGACCGCGCCGTCGTTGTTCTCCGTGGCAGGGGAAGTCGTGGCGTCCGATTGCCGTGCGAGTAGCGGTAGCGCGGCGTCGAACCGGGCGCGGCGGCGCAGGGTGTCGATGGCTTTGAAGCGACCGGCGGACACGAGCCACGCGAACGGATTCGCGGGCACGCCGCTACGGGACCATTGTTCCACGGCGGCGGTGAACGCTTCCTGGGCAGCTTCCTCGGCGAGATCGAAGTCGCCGATCAGGCGGGTCAACGTGGCGAAAACGCGCCGCGATTCGGAGCGGTAGACGGCATCGACCATCTCGCGCACGTACTCGGAGGTGTCGCCGTTATTCCTTCGGAACCGGCGGGAACGGGTCGGGGCGAACGCGGTTACAGTCATGGTTTCGCGACACTACGCCGCCGCGTCACGAAGCGGAAAACGATGCCGTACTATTTTTGGATTTCATCGCGGGGCGGGACTCGCGTTCCGCGCAATACCGGCTGGGCGACGACCTTCACCTTCGACGCGAAGAACCATCTGACACAGGAGGCGAGCAGGGCGGGCGGATACACGAACGCGTAAGCGTTCGACGCGGCAGGCATTCGGAACGGGTTGATGCACCGCTATCCAGAACGCATGGCTTCGGTGTACTCACCCGGTGCCAAGCCCACGCCGCGTACTATTTGCCGCCGAGGTGTTCGGGGCCGGTAGCGGCGGGTGCAGAGACGCCGGAAAGGTCGTAGGCGGCGGGTGCGGACTGCATCCAGGGCGGCATCGGGGGGTCGCGCTCCTGCTCGATCACTATAGTAGTGCCTTTCGCGCCGGTGAGCAGGTAGACGCGGTCGGCGGTTTTGAGCATCATCCAGAAGCCGTGTCCGAGAGTCCCGGCGGTCGTGTAGCCCCGCTCCAGCGTCGCGCGGTGCAGGGAATCCTCGGAGATGCCCGATCCCGAGTCGCGCAACCATACCTGAAAGGCGGCCGTGCCTTTGTCCGCGCACAACTGACCGGTTGCGTTTTTGCCGTGGACCACGGCGTTCATCGCCGCCTCGCCGACCGCCGTTTCCAGGTCGTGTGCCCGCTCGGATGGCCATGCCGCCGCGTGCATCCGGTCCGCGATAAACCGGCGCAATACGCGTAGCGTCGCCACCGTGAGCGGGATCGGCTCGCTCATCGGGATAAGCGGGGCGGGCAGATCCTTCTCGGAGTCGCACAGGTGTAGCCGCCCCTCGGTCAGACTCGCCAGTACCTCGCGCAGGAACGAGCGTTGCCGCACCGCCATCTGCTCGATCTCGCGGGCGAGGACGGCTTTCTCCGCCTCCTGGCGTGTCATCTCGCGCAGGTGCTCCTGTTCACGCCGCTGTTCGCGGATCGTGTGTTCCATGAGTGTTTCGCGTTGCCGACTCTCACCGAGCAACGTCGCCTGTGACTTAATCTGTTCGCGTTGCTGAAAAAGGTCCACGAACACCGCGACTTTTGCCTGGAGAACCCGGGCGTTGTACGGTTTTTGCAGATAGTCCACGGCTCCAGCGGCGTAGGCTTGTTCAATGAAAGAGGGATCGTTGCCGTTCGCGGTGACGAAGATGATCGGGATATAGCGCGATTTTTCCCGCTGACGTATTCGCGTCGCCGTCTCGAACCCGTCCATGCCCGGCATCTGAACATCCAGCAGGATCACCGCGAAGTCGTCCGTCAGTACATGCCGCAACGCCTCCGCGCCCGACGACGCCGAAACAAGGTCCCGCCCCAGCGGCTCCAGAATTGCCCGCAACGCCGTCAGGTTATTTGGCTGGTCGTCCACCAACAGGAGTCGGGCGCGTCCAGGCGCATCCAGGGGAGGAGTCATTTTGGGTGTGGTGCAATCCTTGTTTCCGTTCCGTCTTCCCCGTGCGGCAGGTAAAGTTCGGCTTTACCAAGATTACCCGGCAAGTAAGGCGACGAAACATCGACGCGCGCGAAAAGTAAAGAATGGCCCCGGAGGGACTCGAACCCCCGACACTCGGTTCCGAAGACCGATGCTCTAATCCGCTGAGCTACGGAGCCATGGCGGCGAAACGAAGCGTTCCGCGCGGTGCCTATTGTAGCACGATTTGCCCGATGCGGCAAACGGCGATTCGGCTATCCACGGGCATACCCTACTCCCTATTTTCGTGTCGCGTACTCGATTAGTACCTCAACCCGTTCATTTTGTTTGAAGTGCTGTACCAGTTGGGCGCGCTTTGCGGGCGCATCCTGAGCAGAATAAGTTACTTCTTGCCCGGAACTGTCACGTTCGACAAGAAATGCCCCACGCGCAGGGTTCATGGGCGGTCTATAGGTGTAACGCACTCCAGTGGCGTCCATATCCCGCCGAAGCATCACGCCCTGAGTGTCGCCGACCCTGCTCACCAGCGTCACTTTGTAGAGCGGGTTTTGCCCGGCGCGACCTGACACACCACAAAACCACGGCGGGATATGTCCTGCGATTTGAATTTCTCGTACCACAACGGCTGCGCGGCGGGCGGACAGTTCCCACCGGTCCGGGGCGTCGTCATAGAAAGGCAAGGTATGCCCCTCGACCTTGATGCGCGTCCAATCGCCCTGCGATCCGGCAAGAAGGGCGGCAAATCGCGATAAGGATTGTTTCCCCTCGGCAGTCAAGCGGGGTGGCGCGGTGTCGCTTTCTGTCGCAACGGGAACAAACAAGGCGCGTCCGTCAAATACCCAGCGTTGTACCCCCGGCGGGTCGTTGCGCCCGCGCTCCCATCGGGGCCGACGTTCGGGCGGCAGGGTCTGCACCTTCTGCGCGAAGGAATCCATGGCACGTTTGTAGCGGATGTTGACGAGGTTAAGCTTGCCCAGTGCGACAAAGAAAACGATTACCAGCACCAAACTAATCAACAGGTCGGACAGAGCAATGTACGGATTGAGCGAATCGTCACCGCCACGTTTGTGATGTGCCATAGTATATCCTTACCTGCGTCGCTTGAAAAAGCCTATAACTCGTTGCCACACCGTCGGCGGCGGTAGTGGCTCCGGTTGCACCCACGTTTCGGTGACGGGTAATGGGTAGTCTTCTGGCGCGACTGATACGTGAGAATAATCTAATTGTGCCGCTTCCCCAGCCGGGGCACTTTGTAACTGTTGCACCAAATCGCGCACCTGTCGCGCCAGAATGTTCACCTGCTGGTTTGTTTCCGAGAGCCGATATATAGTCTTCGGCAAAAGTATTGCTGGTGAGGTATCCTTTCAGGCATGAAGCCACTCTCCCTCGACCTACGCCAACGCATTGTAGATGCACTCGACA
>JAYULM010000290.1:0-3107 GCA_043763605.1 Armatimonadota bacterium
ACCTATTGTATTCATTTTCGTAGACCTTTCTTTGTCGTCAAGGGGTCGGACCCTTTTTTTTCACTAACCGAATTATTGGCACGGCTACCAAGCCGCACCGACCAACATCGCCGGAGCGTCCGGCATTCGCATGGGCCATCCGTGCTCCGAAGTGATTCGCGGCAGTAGCACCATAGGAACCAGGCGTTTCAAGGGAATGGGATCGTTATTCATACCACGATACCGGTCCCACAAAATGGTCGCCGCCGCCGCGCCTACCTGATCGAGCGGTCGGTGCAACGAGGTCAGCAAATGCCCCCGTGCGCTCGACTGATTATCGAACCCGACCAGCGCGGGCCAGCGTTTAATTGGCACACCTTTGCGCCGAAGGGCGCGGATCAACAGTAATGCTGTGTCGTCGTTAGCGGCGACTACGGCGGTGATGTCCTCCGTCATACTCTCGACCGCGAGTTCGACCGCATTTGACGCCACGGACGCCCCCTCGTAAACATCGCTTATCAGAGCGTCGTCGGGGTGAAAGGAGGCTCCTTCACAATCAAGCCCCGATTCGACCAGCGCGCTACGCCAGCCGTCCTCACGTAGGGACGACCACGAGTACGACTGCGGTACACCGATACATGCGGGGTGAATCCCCACGTACGCGATCCGCTTATGTCCGAGGCGGATCAGGTGTTGCGTCGCCTGACGCCCACCCTCGTAGTCATCCAATCCCACGGCATCCATATACGTCGGGTCCTCGATGTGGGTGATGAATCCCACACGGGCGATCTCGCGCCGGTCCGGACCCCAGGGCAGACCCGGTGGGCTGCCTTCGGTAGAATCCCAAACCCCGGCGAGTGATGGCATACTTCCGTCCAATACCCGTGAGCGCGCTTCTATGATGGGCAACACCAAGGTCGCGCCACCGAGTTCCGCGATCCGTTGCGCGAAGCCGAGCGATTGCGTGGACGAATCCATCTCCTGAGTTTCTACAAACAGGAAAAAAGCACCAGTGTTCGTGGGCGGATGCCCAAAAAAGGTACCCGCTCCGGGGATGGTATAGAGCACACCCTCCCCGACAAGTCGCTGAATCTCCTGATGCGCGATCTCTTTCGAGAGGCTGTGTCGCGTCGCCAGTTCGCGCACCGGCGGAACCAGCATGCCGGGGCTGAGGGTTCCACGCCGAAACCCTTCCGTGATTTCATACCGCAGCGATTTGCGACGTTCCCCGACTTCTTTTCGTGTTGCCATAGCGACGGTGCTTTTAAAAATAGGACGTTTATAGGACGCTATTAAATTGTAACACAGGTGTACCGCACGCGCAAGTGCATCGTACGATTACGGACGAATATTTTATATGGTGTAAAGCGGAACCAGGAGGGGAAGCACCGGGCGAATCCTCCTCAACTCGCCCCTCCGCACTATACGCCATGATCCTTGAACCACGCGAGCAGTCTGGCGAAAGCATCCTTCGCGTCCGCCGCATTGTACGACGGGCGGTAGTCGGCGTGGAAGCCGTGTCCGGAATCCTTGTAGACGATGATCTCCGAGCCGCTCTTCCCGGTCGCCAGTGCCGCCCTCATCGCTTCCACGTCGGCGACCGGGATTCCCATGTCCTTCGCGCCGTAGAGACCGAGCACCGGCACCGTCAGGGTCGGGGCGATACTGACCGCCGTGGTCGGTGCGACCGCTCCCCTGCCCTTCGTGAGCGACCCATACCATGCCCCGCCCGCCTTGACCGCCGGGTTGTAAGCCGCATAGAGCCAAGTGATGCGCCCGCCCCAGCAGAAGCCGGTGACGGCGAGTCGCGCAGTGTCCGCGATCCCGGATGCCTTCGCGTGGGCGATAGTCGCGTCAAGGTCGCGCATCACCTGCGCATCCGGGACTTTGGAGACCACCTCGCCGATAATTTTATCCATCGGCATTTTGGATACATCGCCCTGCCGCGTGAACAGTTCGGGAGCGATGGCGAAGTATCCCAATATCGCGAAGCGGCGGCAAACGTCCTGGATGTGTTCGTGGACGCCGAAGATCTCCTGCACAACGACGACCACGGGCAGTTTCGCACCGCTCATGGGGTAAGCCTGATACGCGGAGATCGTCACGCCGTCCGCTGCCTTGAATTTCGTTGCGCCTGCGATCAACCCGGCGGAATCGGTGGTTATCGCGGCTTCGGTGATCGGTTGCACGGCGAGGGCGAAGCCGGTGGAAAGCCCGGTCGCCAGCAGGGCGCGTCGGGAAAGGGGGTCATGGGTGTTCATGGGACGAGTGTACCCCCGCCACGCCGATTTCCGGCAATCACGCGGGCGCGAAGCAGTCGGCGAACCGCGCTAAAAAGTGTCCGCACTTTCGTCGCGCAACGTTTGCTCCGAAACGCCCGTCGCGCGTACGGGATCTTTGCCGGACAGGGCACGGAGCCTTTCCCTGATGATTCCGGTCGCGAGAATCGGGCGCGCGTAATCCGAAAGTCACTCGCCTTAAGTCGGGTACTCGTATGCGCAACAATCGCCTACGGACAGTAAATATACCCCGCCCTGAAGGGCGGGGCTTTTTATTGAAGCCGACAATTTCCGAAGCCGTAGCGTTCCCACTTTTTTTACTGCCCTTGTCGCCCCCCCTGATTCTGGATGTATCGGCGAATGACCGCTTCCTCCATCTGTCCCATGCTCTCCGCGAAAAAGCCGTCGCACCAGAAACTTTTGCCCCACAAGAAATCTTCCAGGTCCGGGAACTCGAGAAAATGCCGCAAGGGCATTTCTCTGCCCTGCCTCAGGACACGACTACTGCCCCCCTTGAGCACGTTCACTGCCTTTGACACCGAAATGCGCGGAGGAATCTGCAACAGGAGATGCACGTGATCGGGTTCGCGCAAAGTTGCTTCAGGCAACTTTCGCATGTACACTCAACTCGTGAAGCGTCCAATCGTTTACCTCACACGCCTGCCGAAACAGTTCCTCGGCGCGCATTGCTACAGCCCCCTCCAGAACTCGCCGCCGATTCGCGGAAACGGAGTTTCCGGCTGACTTGGGCACCCAGACCAGATGAAACCGCAGACGATGCGTGTGTTTTTTGCTCCGCAAAAGAACGCGTGTGCGCCCCCGTCTCATACCCCCGCCCCGACGCTCCGG
>JAYULM010000291.1:0-11056 GCA_043763605.1 Armatimonadota bacterium
CGTTGGCGTTCGATTCGTTTTGGTTTTTCACATTCTCCTTTTCGATACTGAACGCCAATTGCCTTCAATTTTCCAATCCCTATTTTTGAAAGAGGCTCATGTGTCTTTAATTTTTTCGTTTGAGCGTCTATATACTTTGGTGGGGGGCATGGATCCCCCCGCTTGCATGGCGACCGTTGAGCAGGCATTCGGTTGTCGCCCGGTTGCCCCCACGCCGGTTTTTGACCGTTCGGTTCAGAAAAATCGGCAGGAATCCCGTTCTCGAAGGACAGTTCGCCGCCCCACGCAATGCTACGATTTGCCGAATTTCCTCTGTCGGGTCATTGCGTCGCATCCCGTTTTGTTGATATGCGGGGTCTGTACCACACGTTCCGAAAAATAAAACGGAAAGCCGCCCCGCATGACTGCGGGGCGGCTTTTCTTTGTATGATCCGTTTGCCTAATCGGTCGCCTTTTCGATACCGACGGTGTATTCGTACTGCTGGAAAGTGCTGTCGTTCGTGACAAGGAAGTAGACGGTAGACGGTTTGGTCAACACGAGGCGTTTATCCTTTCGGGCTTCCTTATCGATTTCGTTTACATTGAATTCCCACTCCGTGCTGTCCGGGACGCCGAACTTGTCGAGCAGGACTATCTTGCCCCGCAGGTTTGAACTTTCGTCGGTCGTCTGCTTTAGATACAGGCTGATGTCGTATTTGCCTGCGGGCAGTGCGACCTTGTGGTAGTGATAAAAACCGTCTTCTGGGGATTTGGCGAGCATCCCTCCCTTGCCGTTCGCTTCGCCGATTCCGAGTGTTTGTATCGCTTCGGTGTTGTAAGCGAATGGGATGAAGGCTCGCTTTGCCGTCGGAATCACTGTCAACCAAAACTCCATCGCTTCGTCGTCGTTCGTTACCCGCAGACGGGCACCCAGAGGTTTGGCAATCCGTAGTGGCTTGGCGACGCGGGCGACGCGATGAATCGCATTCGCGGAGAGGACGCGGCTTTCTACCAGCACCCCGTTCGTCTTCAAAAGATCCACTTCCATCTGCATGTTGGTGTCTTTTTGCTCAACTAACTTGAGGTCGGCTTGGATTACATAGGTGCCCTTTGGAAGTGCGATGGCGATGTCCTTGCTCTCCTTCGCTTCCAATGTGAAGTGCAAGGTCATGCCGACCGCACCTTTTTCGGCGGGGCGGTTCTGTGCCAGACCCGGTCGTGCCAGGTAGACGAGAAACAACATTACGATAAATAAAACTGCATTTAGCTTTCGCATTCTATTTTTTCCTCCGCGAACAGGTTACCGCACGAACGCCGGGGACGCTTCCCCGGTTTGAATTATCTCACACGCCTGGCTGCCAAAAAAACAGACCGTTCCGTTGCTAACGGGGCGGTCTGTTTTTTTGTGAGTGAGCTATACCATCTATCTACCGGGCGAAATTTTAGTGGGTGTGTGCTCCGGGGAGCGAACAGGCGGTGGCGGTGGCGTGACCATTACCGGCGCGGGCAACGCCTGGGGCGGCGGTGCTCGCGTTCGGCGTTGCATCGACACGGGCGGCTTCCAGGCTGTAATTCAGGTGTAGCGTGTTGGCGTCGCGCTGGGTGATCGCGGCGGGCAGATGGGCGCGGGAGTACATCAGGTCCGTTTTGACCACGCTGTGCCCTTCCATTCCGAACGCATGTCCGAACTCGTGCGCCGCGACCTGCGCGAGGAGCGATGATTTCAAAGTGCGGTCGATGCGCACCGTCGCCGACACGATCACGTTGTCGCGGTTGCGGTACGTCACTTCGGTGCGTCCGATGGCTCCGTCGGGCAGACTCCCTTTCGGAACGAACGAGACGCGGATGTCGGCTTCGTCACTGTTATCCGTGAAACGCACGTTCAGGATGCCGTTGACATGCGGGTTCCAGAGCGCAACCCCCTGCCGCATCGCCTCCGCGTATTCGCTACCGCGCGAATTATGTTTCGCATCCGGGGCGACTACGTGGATCACCAACCCGTCTTTCTGCCAGCGGCGCAGATTCAGCAGGTCAGTCGCGTAATTGGGCGCGAATTCGGTGGACCGAACGGCAGGGGACTGCGCGACGGCGATAGGCGTTGTCGCCGAGTCGGGGAGCACACTACTCGCGGCGTGTAAAAGCCCGAACCGTGCCGTGCCGATACTGAGCACCGTAGCGGCGCAGAGGAGGATACCGACAAACAATGAAATTCGGGAGCGCGACAGCATCTTCGTAGCGAGAACCTTCCCAGGACGTTTGTTCGGAGCAAAAACAGGTACCCCGGATATTACTACTGCAATTTTCGGGCTACAGGTTGAAAATAGTTATACCTCGTTTTTTGTTTTTTGCCGCCTGGCAGGATTAACCGGCATATATATCGGGTATAACCGCTGGCGAAAATATAGCGCATATATGTCTACTATATCGAGATCGAAGTACGCCAGAGGAAGAGAAGACAGCAATACCTATTTGTCGGCGAAAGTAGTGGACATCGCGCACAGATTGGTGACTTATCCACTGTTAAAATAAATTTATAGTATTTTTTGTGTACCTATCGGACCGACGACACGTCAATTGACTTCTTCGACGCCGGTCTCCGTCATCTGGAACGTGGTTCCCGCTGAGTCGCGGGAGCGCACCACCACGCGATACCCGTTCTGCCCGCGCTTTTCGTAGCGGTCTATCGTCGTCCCGGCGAACGAATCGAGGATCTTCTCTCGCTCTTCCTCGCTCAGCCCGAGTTCCGACATCGTGACCGGGTTGAGCGTGTCCGGCACGTCGCCCGGCACGGCTTCCAACGCCTGTTGGAGCAGGTTCAACCCCTGGCGCGTCGCGGAGCGGCGCGACCAGTCGTTGTCGCCGATGTTCCAGCCGCGCGGGGTGAGCGCGACCATCTGCAGGGCGGGGTTCAGAAAACCGAGGGCGTCCCGCTCGAACTTTTCCAGTGTCGATTGCGGGGGATCGAGTTGCGCGAGCGTGTTGAACAGTTGCGTCAGTGCCTGCGGTCTGCTGAGCACGCCCAGAAACGGCGGCTGGTTTCCGACGGCGGTACCGGTCTGCCCTTTTTTGATCTCGATACGCCCGCCCGCGTTGCGCAGGGAGACTTTGCCGTCGATCACTTCCACGAACGTGCGGTTCGTGGACGGGTCGTAATCCACGGAAAACCCGGTGCCTCGCGCGGCGGAAACCGCGTTCGGAGTACAGATCAGGGTCTGTCCCTTTTTCCCGAACAGTTTGGAGATGCGCGTGAACACCGACCCCGTGCGTAGCAGGAACGAGCGGTCGCGTTTGGGTCCCCGGTTGTAATCGAGCAGTTGGACCTCGAACTTCGTGTTCGGCTCCACCAGGACCGCCGAGCCGTCGGGGAACGACAGGGTCGCGGTCCCGCCCGCCGCCGTGGAAACGGCGTCCTTGTTCTGGAGTTGCATCTTCTCCGTGACCGGGAGTTTGTCCTTGCTCCGGCGTACCGCCACCTGCGGCTTGAAGGACGCAAGGTTAGCGTAGAACTCGCCGTACTCGCGCCGCGCCCCGTCGATCAGCGCGACCACGAACGCGGCGGCGGCAAGCGTGAGCAAAAGCCGGATCACGTCGATCACGTAATCCGCCCCGTTGCGCACCCGCTTGAGCCGCTCTTCTTCCTTCGTCCGCGCGCGCCCCTGTGAGGCTTCCGCCACTGCCTGCCGCGTTTCTTCCCCGAATCGATTCGACGCCATTTTATCCCCCGCTTTTTTCCGGAGCGATCCGCTCCACCGACCAGATCGGTGTTTCCTTTTCCCGCCCGCGCACTACCAGCATGCCCAGATCCCGCCAGACGATCCGCCCGACGAGCAGATCGCTGTTTTCGGCGCGCCGTTTCACGTCGTCGCTCGCGATGATCGTCGTTTTGTACTCCTTCGTGGCGGTCTGCAACCGCGCGGCGAGGTTGACGCTGTCGCCCAGTGCCGTCAGTTGCAACCGCCGGATGCCGACTTCGGAGTCCATCGCGCCGACATTCCCGAACAGTGCCTCGCCGAAATGAACCCCGATCCCGATCCGAAACTCCGGTAGCCCTTCCGAAGCCCAGACCTCATTCAAACGGTCCAGCCGGTTCAGCATCTCCACCGCGCACAAAACCGCCTCGGCGGCGTAGTTCTCTCGCTTCACCGAGTCGGGCAACAGTTCGCCGAAAAGTGCCATCACCGCGTCGCCGATAAACTTGTCCAGAAAGTTCAGCCGGGAAAATACCGCCGCCGACATTTCCGTCAGGTACTCCCCCATCTGCCGGTCTACGACTTCCGGCGTGTTCCGTTCCGAGTAGGATGTGAACCCCCGGATGTCGCTGAACAGGACCGCACACTCGATCCGCCGCATCCCGGCGAAAAGAGCGTCCGGGTTTCGGAGCAGTTCCTCCACCTGTTCCGGCGCGACATACGCCGAAAACTGGTCCTGCAACTGCCGCCGCCGCGCCGCTTCCTGCCCGGCACGACCGATGCCCGCTGTCAGCGTCGCTGCGGTGAACGCGGTCAGCACCTCCGCCCAGGGCGGAACCCACCCCGCCGCGAAATAGGCACCCTCCATCACTACGGCGATCCCAAGCAACGCCGCCGCCGACCCCGCCGACGCGGTACGGATCAGCGGAGCGGCGGCGAACATCCGCACCGGCAGGGCGACCGCCAACCCGATCAGGAGCAAGGCGAGTGCCGCCGGAAAATCGCGCAGGGGCGGGAACGCGCCCGTCAGGTTCGCGACGATCTCCGCGTTCAGTTCCACGCCGCGCAAGCCGTTATCGATGGCGTTCGGACGTACGTCCGTGGTCCCCGTCACGGTCTCGCCGATCAGGATCACCTTGCCCCGGAACGCCGACGGGTGTGTGCCCATCGCGTCCGCGAACGATAGATACGGCACCGGGGTTCCCAATCCCTCCCGTAGCGAGCCGCCGCGCCGCGTAACGGAGCGAAGCACCACCGCCCCGCCATCAAGCGGGACGCCCGCCAGCAGTTTCGGGAGTGTTTTGCCGGTCGCCGCGCTCGCTATCGCCGCCGTTATGTGCGGCACATAGCGCAGGCCACGGTCCTTATCCGGGGCGACATACGCGACCACCGGACGGCGGTACACGTTGTCGGGATCGGCGTTCACGCTCGCCTGGCATAAGGCGAGGGCGTGTTCCGCGAAATCCGGCACCGGCGGTTCCACCGTCTGCGGGTTCAGCGACGGGAAATTGTCTGCCGCTTCCGGGTCCGCTTTCGCCAGCCGCGCCAGAAACCGCCCCGTACTCGCCTGGGTTTCGTTCGTCACCGGGCGTACTTCGTTGTACAGAAACGCGGGCAGGATCACGTTCCCGGCGCGCCGCACGGAGGCGGCGAGTGCGGCATCTCCCTCCGGATCGCGTACGTCCGGCTCGGTGAGCAGGATATCGAGTCCCACCACTTTCGCCGCGCGCGTCCGGTCCAGCAATGCCGCGTAGCGCGACCGCGACCAGTTACGTAGCCGCCCGTATTTGCGGACGCTGGCGTCGTCGATCCCGATCACGAGCAGTTCGGGCGGGTACAATCGCGGACTCCATTCCGCCTCCCACCGGGCGTGCTGGTCGGAAACGGCGCGGTTCAGCGACGCCGTGACGTTCGCCGCCCCCGCCATCAACAAAACAGCAAGCGCGATCCCGGCGGACTGTGCCGCCGGACGCCGCCATAACGATACCCGCCCGGTGCCCAACCGCCTCTTGTCATTGCCGTACATACATTTAGTTTATCCCAGAAAAAGCGGCGCGTCGTTCTCCCCTGCTATCCTGTCAAATCGCCTTCAAACGACGCGCCGTATCATTATCTCCTCACCTCACGTAGTTTGTCACCGCGAGTAGACCCGTTGTTCCGGTTAGCGAGCATCCTATGCAAAACGTCACAGCGGAACGAGCCGTTCACAGCCTGAATGGTGTATACTATTGGTGAAAAGGAAGCACGATGCCCACCCTGACCATCCCTGTTGACCTGACCGACGAAGCCTACCGCTATGCCGTGTCGCTCCCCAACGCCGAGCGATATGAACTGGTCAGCTTGGCTTCCTCAATCGCCTTCGCGACCGCCGCCCGCCACACTGAGGCGAAGCAGGTTTCGGCGGGCGATCCTCTAGAGATATGGTCGCCCCACGACGCGCATGATGCGGCGGCGGCGATGCTTGCGTTCCTTCAAAAGCACACTGAGACGAAGCCGTGACAAATCCACTTCGCGTCGCCTATACCAAGCGTAGTGCCGATGTGACCGGATTCGCCCCGCTCTTACCCGTGACATTGGAGGCTAATGCACACACCGTACAGGCATCGGGTTTACTCGACACTGGCGCGGCGGTCAACGTTTTGCCTTACTCAGTCGGCGTATCCCTCGGTTTCGATTGGGCGAACGAAGCGGCAGGCTTGCCCCTATCAGGCAATCTGAGTGCCGCCGCCACACGAATGGTAGTCGCGTCGGCAACTGTGGACAGATTCGCTCCCGCTCCCCTCGTTTTCACCTCGGTACAGTCCGACGCCTTGCCAATCCTTTTCGGACAGGTCAACTTCATCATGGAGTTCGACGTGTGTTTTTTCCGGACGCGACTTCTCTTCGAGATCTCCCCAAAATCGCCCCCCTGACTGTTTTCCCGGCAGTCATCGGGACCAGCGCAACGACGGTTTCTAAAGCGAGTGTCCCAGCAAAAGACGCAGTGGGAGTGGTCAGAGGGGAATTCCGGCTTTAAAAACAATCGCCGTGCCGCGCCGCACCGTTTCCATGTACTTGCCGCCGAAGGGAACCAAGATGGCTTATCCGCACCCGACGGGGCGCGGTCAAATCGGGCTGTTTCCTTTGCGCAAACCATACTTCGCACGGATTCGGTCAAAGACGATATGCCTTGGCGTTCCCTCGCCGCGCTTCAACTGTGCCAGCCCCTCGCCAATCGCGGCGAAATCTTCCTCGGTGAGGACTGGGTCTTCGTCGTCCTCGTATTCCCCGTGAATGAATGTCTTGCTAACGCGGCGGACCCGCTCCTCCGGTGAGAGAGCGAGCGCGGCGCGGTACGCCGCTTCCGGCAGATCGAGCGTCAAAGTCGGCATAACAGGTTTCTCCCATTTCGATTATACCCGCGTGACGATTCCTCGTCCTCGTCCTCTGATTATTGCATGGCGGTTTGGAGAAGGGAGATAATACTGGTGTTTCCCTTGAGGACAGCAAAGTCGAGGGCAGTTCGCCCCGCCTGATCGCGCATCCGCCAATCGGCTCCCCGTTCTAACAGGAGATTGACTACGTCTTGATAGCCTGCGGCACTCGCATAAATCAGCGAGGTGTACCCTTCTTCCAACGCCGCGTTTACGTCTGCGCCATGATCCAGTAACAGGGTCGCCAGTGCATAGCGTTCTTCCTTTTTCTGACTGCGGCAGACACGGATAAGTATTGTCTCACCACTCCGGTTGCGGGCGTTCACTTTTGCCCCTGTCCGAAGCAGATATCGGAATAATTCCCGTCTGTTTTCCGAGCGAAGCGCGAAGAACAGGGAACTGTCCGTTATGCGTGCCCCCCGATCAAGAAATACGCCGATGATTTCCAAGTCACCGGACGATACAGCGAAATCGAACACCGATTGTCCCCGAATGTCTGCACTCTGTGGGTCGGCACCGTGCTCAAAAAGCGAGCGGACAAGCGATGAATTTTTGTCTCTTATCGCCTTTTCCATCGCAAAATTGCCCGGTTTGCTTCCTTTGTCGTAACACCAGGACATCACCTCCATGAAATCCAGATCGCCCCCGGCGTGTGACATCATGAATTCGAGATTAGCAGTACTCGCCCCTCTGCGGAGAAGTGTTTTGATAACGTCAGATCGTTGCGCGACCACCGCCATATCCAACGCAGTAAATTTGCGGCAACAGAATGCATATACTGCCTCCAGGTTTTGAAGTCTGTCTATCTTATCTGCGTTCTCGTTTACCCAACGCAATGCACCGTAATAATCGACGATACAACCTAGCGACATACGTTCCTCCTCGTCCCTCAGTCGAGACGCTAATTCGAGGCTCTGACACGATTCTACCGCGCCGTGTTACGGCTCGTGAGCGGCGGGGATCGCGGCTTTATAAAGAACCGCCGCCCCGCGCCGCCCCGTGACCGTGTACTCGCCCCCGAACGGGATCAGCACCGCGCGCCCGCGCCCCACCGTTTGCGATTCGCCTCCGGCTTCGACTATCGCCGTGCCGTCCAGCACGAACAGCGTGTCGGCTCCCGTTTCGGCGCGCGAGGTGTAGGCTTCTTCCTCGGAAAGCGTGATCCGGCTCAACACGAACTCAGGCGCGGGCGTCGGGTAGATCGTTTCGGTCGGCGAAACCGCTTCGCCCTCCAACACGAGCGGCGTTCCGCTGGCGAAATCGACCACGGACAGCAGTTCGGGAACGTCCACGTGCTTGGGAGTCAAGCCGCCGCGTAGCACGTTGTCGGAGTTCGCCATCAGTTCCATGTTCACGCCTTCGAGGTACGCGTGGAGCGTCCCCGCCGCCTGATAGGTGCCCTGCCCCGGCGATAGATGGACCAGATTCAGGAGGTAGATGCTGAATATCCCCCGGTCGCGGTGTCCGTCCGAGAGGGGAAACTCTTTCGCCGCACGCGCCGCCCAGAAGTCGGGCGAGTCTTTGGGGGGTCCGGGCGACTCGGAAATCCGCTGGAGGAGCGGGGCGAGTAGCGCATCTACTTCGGGTTGCGGCAGGGTCATCACGCGCTCGTACAAGGAGCGGAGCAGGTTCTGGCGGGCGTCCTCGTCGCTCCCCGCATCGGTCAGACGTTCCGCGAAGTCGGGCATCAGCGCGGACAGTTCCGGCAACCGCGCAAACTCTTTCGCGATCTGCCCGAGCGGGCGGAACCCGTGTAGCATATAAAAATCGGTCAGCACGACGTGGACTTCCGGCTTGTGGTTGTCGTCCCTGTAGTTCCGGTTTGTGGCTTTGAGCGGCACCCCGGCGGCGTTCTCGCGGGCGAAGCCCTCCTCGGCTTGTGCTTTCGTCGGATGCGCCTGGATCGAGAGCATCTGCCGCGCGTCCAGGACTTTGAACAGATACGGCAACTGCCCGGCGAAGCGGTCCGCCACCGCCTCGCCTAAAAGTTCCGCGCCGTGTTCAGCGAACAGTTTGTCGAGCGGCACGGACGCGCCACCGATCTGCGCGACGGCGGGCGCGTTCGGGTGCGCCCCCAGCCACAGTTCGGCGAACGGCTTCTTATCGGGGTTCGGCACGGCGAGCAAGTCGGGCAGGAACGCGTAGCCGCCCCAGTCGTAATGTTGCACGGTGCCGGAAAGCGGTATCAGCGTGGGGAGCGTACTCTTCACCGACTTCTCGAACTGGCGCAACGCCCCGTCCGGCTCGGCGACGCCATAGGCGGCGATGGCGTCGGCGCGCTCCTGCATGTCCGCGACCGCGTAGATGCGCAACTCCGGCGCGTTCCCGGACGGGCGCAAATGTGCCACGTCGCCGTTCGCGAAGTACACGCGCACCCCGTCCGTGTAGTCCACCCGGTCTACCGAACCGAAGCCTTGCGCGGGTGTGAACACGGTTTCTATGTCACGGCGCACGTCGGCGTCGGTGCGTAACGTCCCGGGCGTCAGATGCGCGACGATCTGCTCGCTCGTTTCGCGCGGGAACGGGCGCAGTAGCGCGGCTTTGCTGTACCGCTTCGGCAACGCGGCGAACAGTTCGATTAGCGACGTATTCTGTTCTTCCGCCGCGAAGAGCACAGCGAGGATCGGCAGGAACGCATCGCGGGTCGGCAGGGCACTCAAGCGGTTGCCGTTGCGCACGAAATCGGTCCCGGTCAGAAAGCCGCCGTTCGCCTCCCACCCGCAGATATTTTCCTTGCCGACTTCCCGCGCCGCGTCCATCCCGGCAATCACGAACGGCGAACCGATCCGCGTTTTCGGCTCCAACTTTTCGTGCAGTTCGCCCCGATCAATCGCATCGTTGCAGGAGATCGGCACCACGACCGCGCCCGCGCCCAAAAACTGCGCGACGACCATCCCGACCAGGTCGCCGCCGAAAAAGCGCACCCGCCCGCCGTCGTCCACGCCGAGAATCAGCGGGCGGTCGCAGTCGCCGTCGGCGGAAACCACCGCGTCAAGGGAACCGCACTCCGCCGTCGCCGCGTCCGCCAATCCCTGAATGATCGCGAGTTCCGCCGCGCCGATATTCTCGGTGTCAATCGGCACGAACGACTCGCTCCGTCCCGCCGGGATCACCGTCGCCCCGAGGCTTTCCAGCATCTCGACCAGCAGATCGCGCCCGACCGACGAGTGTTGGTACACGAGAATCCGCTTCCCGGTCAGTGTTTCGCCCGCGAAAAAATTCTGATAGCGGTGCAGATACGCCGCCCGCGCCACGCCGGACTCCGGCGACAACTCCCGCCCGGTCTTGAACGTTCCTGTCTCATCGAACGGCGATTTGTCGAACGGTTGGTCGTACAGTTCCTGCCGCACGGTTGCCACCCATTCCGCTATTGGTGCCTCGTCGGTTTTGCGCAGTTCGCCGTGCGCGGTGTTCGCTTTGTAGCCGTTGCGGTCGAATGGGATATGACTGCCGGTGATCATGATGCTCCCGCAGCCCTGCGGCATCGCATATGCAGTCAGCGCAGGCGTCGGGATCTGCCCCAGATTGACCGGGACCAGACCCGCGTCGTGGATCGCCTGCGCGACGGCTTGCGCGAGTTCGCCGCGTCCGCCCTGTTCTGCCACAAACCGATCCGAGGACGGGCGCAGGTCATACGCGAAATAGAACGGGTCGCCGGATCGGATGCCGCCCTGTTCGGCAGGGAGCGACAGAAGATAGCGCAGTTCGGCGGTAGCGGTGATCGTGATTTCGAGTTGCGTCAGATCGACGACTTCGCCCCGCCGTCCGCTGGTGCCGAAGCGCAGTTCACGGGGTTCGTAGGAAAGATGGGCGCGTAGCGAGTCGGTATTCATGGTGCGATAGTGTAAGTCCTTCGCGTGTTAGGATACCCAACTTCGCCGGAGAATTGCCGGATCGGGGTTGCAACCCCCGACCCCGCAAGTTACGCAGTCTAAATCCGCTTCCAGGAGGTCAACACGTACCGGAACGGCGGAT
>JAYULM010000292.1:0-3099 GCA_043763605.1 Armatimonadota bacterium
CTCCGTGAGAAATCGCAACGGCGGAATTCGCGAGAAAGGACCGAACCAGAACCACCAAGCAGAGAAACAGCACCGCAGGTGAAACCGATCCAACGATGCGTTGGCGCCGTCCGCGCAGGACAAAAAAGTAAAAAAGTTAAGGGATGTATCGACCGATCAGGAACGCGCCGATGCCGGAGAATAGAGCCACGCCGATATAGAGTGCCAGGAACCAGGTTCGTTGCGCCGGGGTCACGCGGCTGATATAGGGGTCATAAACGCCCGGCGTCGGTTTTTTCAACATCGCGAGCACGTGGCTACCGTCGAGCGGCGGAATCGGCGTCATGTTGAACAGATGAATCCAGAAGATCAGTTGTGTCAGTTTCAGGAGAAAAGGCTCGTTGAGTATCGGGTAGAGCGCGAGACAGACCAGCCCGGTCGCCAAACCATAGATCGGACCCAGTATCCCGACATAGGCGTCGTCCGCCGCCGTCTGCCCGCGCCGCCCGCTGAACGCGATCCCGCCGAGGAACGGGATGAGGACGATCCCGATCACCGGCAGTTTCAGTTTCCGTACGGCGGCGAGGTGCCCGCACTCGTGGATGAAGATTACCGCCGCGATGCCGATTGCCCGGGGCCAGTCGAACACCTGCGCCTCCAGGACGACGAATAGGATCACGGACGCCACCGTCACCCACAGCGGGATAGTCGGCAGGGCGGTCTGCCCCTTGCCATCCTGACTGGCGGGGCGGTACACCGGCTTCGACTCGAACCGGGGCAGTTTCTTGCCGTACGCGCGCGCGATCTGCTCGGCGACCATTCGGCGGCGGCGTTCTTCCTCCGCCGAAATCTCCCCGAAACCGTCGGGGAGTTCGGGCGGGGCGGGTGCTGGGGTTGGGGTGTTCGGGTCCATACGTTTCCTACGCCTATTGTACGCCGAAACGGGCGGAAAACGTTACTGCTTCGCGGGGGCAGGGGTCGCCGGGGCGGGCGCGGGTGCCGCAGGCGCAACAGTGGTTTCGGGAGGCGGCGGCGGGGGCGGCATCACGGCGACAGTAAACGCGTCGTTCTCCAGCCGCGCGAACTCGACCGCACCCACGGACGCCCCGATCTTTTCGGAGACCGCCTGGAGCGCGTCCAGCACCTTCATCCCCTTCGCCTTATGTTGCACCTGCCCGTTGCCGTTTATCAGGATCAGGGTTGGGAACAGCGTGAAGCCGTAGTTCGTCGCGTGATACCGCTCGCGGTCGATCATCAGCGGAAATTTCGCCCCCGTGACATCCGCGAACATCGCCACCGAATCGTCGTCGTCGGTCTCGGAAACGCCGAGTATGGAAAGTTTGCCCGACTCCTTGTACGCGTCGGCCAGCGACTGCAACAGCGGCAACAGTCGCGCCGAGGTTTCGTCCCGCGTAGTGAAGAACGCGATCAGCACGAACCCCTTCTTGCGCGCGAGCATCGTCTGTTGCGGTACGCCCTTGCGATCCGTGATCAAAAAGTCGCGAAAGGTCTCCCCCACCGCCGCCGTATTATCGCCCCAACGCTGTTGGGACTGTCCCCCGAAATTTGCTATCGCCATATGTTGCTCCAAGTGAGACTCGCCGGGAATCGGTAATCCGGAAGCGGAGGAAGCCCCCCAGCCCCCAATTCTGGGGGAGACGGAGGGGATACCGGGGAGGGGCGTCTACCGGTCGAGCATGTCGCTTCATGCCCTCCCCTCCGTCTCCCCCAGAATTGGGGGCTGGGGGGCTTCCTCCGCTTCCGGATTACCGATTCCATCCGTATTTTCAAACTACAAAACCGTGATCGCCGCGTTCGTCCGGGTCGCCACGTGCCCCTTGTCGTCTAAAAGGATCGCTTCCAGCGCGTATTTGCCCGGATTTTCCAGCGGCAGATCCGCCTCCCGCGCGCCCGATTCCGGCACCGACACGACCAGTTTACTGTTCAATTTATACGCGACCGTGAACGTTTCCGCGTACGTCCGCGCCCAGGCGGACACGCGCAGTATACCACGCGGCACCGAGCCGCCCCCGGTCAGGGGAGCGATCACCGTGTTCGTCGGCGGGGTCAGCGGCAGCCCGCCCCACGCGCCCCAGACCGACGGCAGGAAGTAGTCCGGCGCGATGGATCTCTTGTACGCTTCCAGCACCTGCGGCGAATCGGTGACGGAGTAATCGTTGAGTTGCCGCCCCGGGAGCGCGTATTTCAGATTGTCGTTGTCGAAAATATCGATACATTTCACGCGCGGGTACAGACGGGGGAGCGCGGCGTACAGTTCGGCGATCTTGCGCCCCGCCCACGCCGAGCGGTCGATATTATCCAGAGACGCCCGGTGCGACGCGCCGTACTCACAGACCATGATAGGCTTTTTTGCGGCGTACAGCTTGTAGACGTATTTGATGCTGTCCGAGGGGTTCTCGAACAGCGCGGAGCGGGCACGGTTGTTGTCGTGGAACGGCACCGAGTAGAAGTTGACGCCAACCCAGTCCACGTACTCGTCGCCGGGATAGAACGAGGCTATCGGCGGTTCGGGAATCGCATTCACGCACCAGACCATTGCCACGTTGGGCGCGTACCGGTCCATCACGGACTTGACCAGACGCCACTTCTCGATGTACCGCTCGGGGTTGCCACCATAGCGCGTCCAGTCGCCGTTCATCTCGGAGGCGAAGCGAAGAAAGATCGGGCAGCGGGTGCGGGCGGCGTCCTGCGCGAACGTGCGCAGGTAATCGTCGTCCTGCACGATGTCCAGCCCGCCGTTCGGCTCCCACGCGATATGCGCCGCGCACGACTGTCCGCGAAGCCGCGCCGCCCAGCGTGTCGGGAACCGCTTGCCGTAGGAAACATAGCAGAAAATCGTTGCGTGATTCTTGCCGGTCATCGCGTTGAAATGCGCAGGGTCACGGTGCATTTGCGAGTTTTCGTCTGTGAAAACCGTGCCAAGGCGTTCGTCGCGGTCGATGAAGCCGCCCAAATAGCACCCGTAGGGCGGCTCCCATTTCGCCAGTTCGCCCGTTTTCGGGAGCGAAGCGGTGGGCGGCTTCGCGTCGGGCACGTTCCGGTACAGTTTGAGTTCGCTCGAATACCGGTCGGCTTTCATCTCCTCGACCTTCGCGCCGT
>JAYULM010000293.1:0-11021 GCA_043763605.1 Armatimonadota bacterium
GAAGCGATTAATCCCGCTGAAAATGTTGTCACCGCTGCTACGATTGCTGACGAAATTACCGCTTCCGGTAGAGAACAAGACCTCAACCAACCCAACACCCAACAACCCAAATAAAAAACAGTATCCCCCCGTGCTTGCCATATGGTACAACTTTATCGTAGAATAATTACACCGATCTCCCGTCGATCCCGTTTCGCGTGAAGGGAATACCGCCACACGTTGTCTGAGTGTGGGTGCCGATCCCCGACATGCCCCACGGCATCCGTCGCCCGACGCATCAGAAAGGACGCCATGCGCCGCCCAACCGACCGAGGCAACCGATTCGTTGCCAGCCTTTTCGTAATCGCCGCCGCCGTTTCCGGCGCGGCACCCGCCCGCGCACAGACCGCTCTGCCCGTCCCGACAGCGGGACCGGGGATCGCCGCGCCGTCCGCCGTAATCCCCCGGATCGTCATCGGGCGTTCCCTCATCGCCGTCACCGACAACTCCCGTTCCCCCTTCCGCGACGCGGCGGACAACGTGCTGTGCGTCGCGCCGGAATCCGTCGCCGTCGCGCTCGGAGTCACTTTTACCGTGGATCAAAAGTCGGGGAAAGTATACTTCCTCAACAACGAAACGGGCGCGTCGGCGACCGCGACGATCCGCGTGCCACCGGTCGGGGGCGAACAAAAAGGTGCGTTCGTCGCACTGACGGCGGTTGCGGAGGCACTCGGCGGTAAATGCCAGTGGGACACGAAAACCAACACGCTGTATGTGCGCTCCGTGCTCACCTCGGTCGAAATGCTCGGCTCGCAGTTGCGCGTCAAAGGTACGCTCCCGCTCTCACCCCGGATCACCAGGATCAACGGCGGCAAGACCGTCGCCTTCGATTTCCCCGGCGCGGAGATCGGTACCCTGCCCCGCAACATGACCGCCCTCGGACCCGGCGTTCTCAAGGCACGCACCGGGCAGTTCGACGGCGACACCGCCCGCGTGGTTCTCGAACTGGACGAGCCGAAACCGTTCGCCCTGTTACCGTCCCTTTCCGCGTCCACGGTGGCGGTGCTCTCCTCCGCGCCCGGCACTGAGGAGGTTCCCGCCGCCCCGGGGCAGTCGCCCGGCATCATCGTTCCGTCCCCGCCGGACTCCCCGGCGAACGTCGCCGCCGCAATCAACACCGCCCCGCCTGTTACTGTAACTGTCGGACCCGACGGCAAACCGCTCCCCGCAACGCCGCCTGCCACCCGGGGCGCGAAACCGGCGACCGGGAAGCCCGCCGTGCCCACAGTCCTTAAAGGCGTCCGCTTCGTGCGCGTATCGGATACACAGGCGCGTATCATCGTGGAATCGCCGTCCGCAAACGCCGTTCGTACCTTGCTGACCGGGGCGCGCTTTACGCTCGACGTGCAGAACGCGGTGTTCGGTCCCGGCATGCGGACCACGCTTCCCGAGGCATCGCACCCGCTCCTCAAAGGCGTCCAAACCGTGAACACCTCCGCAACCACGGCGCAACTGCTGATCGACCTGTCGCGCGCGGTCAACTACACGGTGCGCCTCGACCCGAAGGGCGGGTTTATTGTGGACCTGACCCTGCCGCGCGGTGCGGGCGGACGCGTCGCGGGCAAACTGATCATCGTGGACGCCGGGCACGGCGGCACGGACGGCGGCGCGAAAGGCGTCAACGGTGCGCGCGAAAAGAACGTCGCCCTCGCCATCTCCCGCCGCCTCGCCGAGGAGTTGCGCGAGAAGGGCGCGAACGTGATTATGACCCGCGATTCCGACAGTTTCGTGCCGCTGGGCGAACGCTCCGACATCTCCAACCGCGCCGGGGCGGATATGTTTATCGCGGTCCACGCCGACGCCGCCGGGTCGCGCGCGAACGGTTCCACGGTATACTACCACCTCAACGACGCGTCGGAACGTATACTGGCAAACTGCATCGCCGACCGGTTCCGCGCGATGGGCGGCATCCGCACACAAGGCTCCCGCTCGGACGGCAAGATGTACACCAACGGGTTTTCGGTACTCCGGCGTACGAACACGCTGGCGATCCTGTGCGAAACCGGGTACATGACCAACAGCAACGACGTTTCCTTGCTCGTCAAGCCCGACATGCAAGCGAAAATCGCCCGCGCTATCGCCAACGGCATACAGGATTACATCGAGGGAAGTCCTGACGGGGCGGCATCCGCACCCACCCCGGCACCGAGCAACGTCGCCATCGCTCCCCGCAATGACGCCGAGCCGCCGACGAACGTTGCCGAGACGGAAGAGCAACCGAACCAGTAGTCCAGGGGTCCACATTATTATATGAAACGCATTTCCGCTTTCCTGCCCGTTTTCGTCGCCGTGTGTTCGCTCGCGGCGGTCGTCGTCCTCGCCGGTTGCAACAACACGAATACCGGTCAACCCGCAGAAGCCGTCGAGGAGGTTCCGGCGGCGGTCCCCTCTACCGCGCCGCAGAGCGACCTTCCCGGCGACAAACCGGTGGTATCAGTGGGGCGCAAGATCACGGTGTATTCCGTCGCCGAGGACGCGGACGGCAACCAGAGTTTGAAGGCAGAGTCGGTGGCACTGCCCGAGGGGTCCGTCACCAGCCCGGCGTTGTTCGCGCTCGAAACGCTGATGAACACGGCGAAGTCACCGATCCCCGAGGGCACGAAACTGCGCTCGGTAAAAATCAACGAGGACGGCATGGCGACCGTGGACTTCAGCCACGAACTCAAGGATAACTTCCCCGGTGGCGACTCGGCGGAAGCACTCCTGATAAATTCGGTGCTGTCTACGCTCGGGCAGTTCAAATCGGTGAAAACCGTGCAGTTCCTCTTAGACGGCAAAAAGATCGACTCCATCGGCGGCGGGCAAACGCTGGACGAACCGCTCCCGGTGCCACAGGCAACGGCATCCATCCCCGATGTCGCGACGCCTCCCTTCGCCGGTACCAGGGAGAATTAATCGGTGCCCACCCCGAACCCGGAATCGAACGCGCCAATCGGGGCGTTCGATTCCGGTTTGGGCGGGCTGACCGTGATTCGCGCCCTGCGCGAAACCCTGCCCGCCGAACGGATCGTCTATATCGGGGATACCGCGCACGTCCCTTACGGCGGTCGCGCCCCGGAGGAGATACAGGCGTTCTCGCTCGCTATCGCGCGCTACCTGGTCGAAACGCACGGCGTGAAAGCGATAGTCGTCCCGTGTAACACCGCGACCTCGGCGGCGGTCCCGCTTTTGCGCGAAGCCTTCCCGAATATCCCGATCATCGGCACCGAACCGGGCGTCAAGCCTGCCGCGCGCGCGACGAAAACCGGCACCGTCGCTGTACTCGCCACGCTCGGCACGCTAAATGGGAACCGCATGGCGCGTCTGGTTTCGACGTTCGCGGAAGGCGTCACCGTGCTTAAACAGCCCTGCCCGCGCTGGGTGGAGTTGGTCGAGGCGGGCAAGTTCGACACCCCGGAAACCGAGGACGCCGTGCGCGAGTGCGTGGAGCCGCTTCTGGCGCGCGGGGCGGACGTTCTGGTGTTGGGCTGTACGCACTTCCCCGCGCTGACCCCGCTGATTGCGCGCGTCGCGGGTAGCGGCGTTACCATCATCGACACCACGGACGCGGTGGTGCGCCGCGTCGCCGACGTGGTGTGTCCCGCCCCGCCGGGTTCGGTCGGCGGTCTGATGCTGTACGCGACGGGCGCGGATACCGAGCGGTTCGCGGCAGGGGCGCGGCATCTGTTGGGGGCGGGGGACGGTTTTTTTTCGGTTGGTTCGGGGGACGGGGTTTCTGCGGTGGAAGCGGGACGTTCTTGGGACGCTCCGGGGAACTGCGTTCCTCCGCTGGAAGTGCAGCACCTGGTAATCCTGCGGATTAAGTGAGCCGTACGATTCGCCGGGAAACGTTTCGCCCTCCGCGTTCCGCAGGAACACCAGGTGCTGCACTTCCAGCGGAGGAACGCAGTTCCCCGAAAACGCTGCGGGAACTCAGCCCCGCGTGCATGGCAGGAATACTGATTTATTGCCGCGAACCCTATCCGTATGACCTTCTATATCAGCACGACTCTCGGCGACGACGCCAATCCCGGCACATTGGAAAAGCCCTGGCGCACACTCGCGCGCGCCAACGCCGAACAGTACAAGGGCATTACCCGGATTCTTCTGCGCACCGGCGAAACATTTGCCGGAACGCTGTCGCTGTCGCGGGACAACGTGACGCAGGACGACCCCGAGGACGAATCCCAACTGTTCACCCAGTTGATTGTCAGCACCTACAATGGAGACAGCGACAAGGAAGATATTGCGCGCATTGAGGCGGGAGAGGGAAACGGCATCACGATACGCAATCTGAAGAACATCGAGATTATCAACCTGGATGTTCGCGGGAGCGGCTACGCGATCAACCAGGGATGGGGCGTCCTGATTCTGAACGACCAGCCCGGAGCGGGGCGGATCGGTGCCGTCCAAATCGATCACGTCACCGCATCCGGCTTCCGCTGGGCGGGTATCTATGTCGGCGGCGTCCCCAATGACCTGCCCGGATTCCGTGCGCCGGACGAGTGCCGCTATGGTTACTCCGATATTTGGATCAATGACTGCACCGCGCACGACAACATGTACTACGGCATCTACGTTTCGGGACCGCTTCGCCCCGACATGACCGAACATGCGAACGCGAACGTTACCATCCACTCCTGCAAAGCCTACGACAACTACGGCGATAAACTCTATACGGCGAACCACTCCGGGAGCGGGATTCTGCTCGACAACTGCGCCACAGGTCGTATCGAACAGTGCGAGGCGTGGAACAACGGCGCGGAGAACGCCGGGCAGACCGGCGGTCCCTGCGGCATCTGGGCGCACGCGTCGGACCGGATCACCATCGCGCACTGCAAGTCGTACGCGAACCGCACCGGGGGCGTGGCGGACGGCACCGGTTTCGACCTCGACGGCGGCGTGACCAACTCCGTAATCGAATACTGCGAGTCGTGGGACAACGACGGACCGGGCTACCTGATGTGGAACTACGAGCACGCGCCGTTCACACTTTCCGGCAACACTATCCGCGACTGCGTCAGCACCGATGACGGTCGCAAGCACAACTACGGGGGAATCCACCTCGGCACATCGGGTGCGCCGATCTTCGACATTTACGTGCGGGACTGCCGCGTCACGCAATCGCCCCAGGCGGACGGGGGACTGCCGCCCTGCCTCGCCGTGGAAGGGAAGCGAAACGAAAACATCGTATTCCGCAGCAACATGCTGACGACGAGCGGCGGTCCTGAAACACGGTTTCCCGAGGGCGCGAACGGAATTACTATCGCGCCGTGAAGTGATCACGCCTGACGAAGACTACCGCGCACTGAACTTAAAGGGCGTCCCGGAAAATTTCCCGGACGCCCTTTCTTCAACTGACCACAGGGATACTACGCGGCTTTGCGCCGACGTGCCACTACCCCAACGCTACCAAGCACGGCGAGCGCACTGGCGGCAAGCGGCAAGGTACCCGCTTCCGGTACTACGACTGCCTGTGCTGCGTTCATCTGACCGCGCACCGCGCCGTTAGGCGCGTCTACGTTGTGGGCATTGACATAATGACCGGCAGGGTTCGCCAAAACATTTGCCAGGTCCGCATCGGTAACGGTGCCACCCGAAAGGATCGGTTGGAGGTTAACAACAACTCCTCCAATTGCGCCCGCGATGCCACTGTGGATGTGAAATCCGGATAGCGGTTGAGTAACCCCGCTGAATGTCGCCGAACCGGACACGGAATTGGTCACGTCATCGATAAACAGAGTAGCGGTCCCGGTACCGCCGGGTTGTCCTGCGCTATTAATAACTTCCTGGGAAAAGTCGAGCGGCACGATGAACCGAATCACTGCGGCTTGTGAGGGAGCGGATAAAGCGATAAGGGCGGCCAAGCCAAGCACGGTGGAGCAGATGAACTTTTTCATGTTGGTCTTTCACGCGCGGTATGAGGGATTGGGGTGCAAAATCCGAGGAGATGCACCGTAACCGCGCGTCACCAATGTAATCGCTCTTGACGGCAAAAAAGTTAGTCAGCAACCAACAAGTTTTCTATTTTTTTTATTCGAACTCTATTTTCTTACTGGCACCCGTAAAAAAACCATTAGCCCCCTTGACAAATACAACAAGCGGTTGTACCATCGAGGCATGGTTTACCGGTTGCAGTACACCGGTTGCATACAACAAGGCATAGAAGCCATGAAATCAACCATGCAAACGACCCCCGATATGTCGGTACCCAACCAACGCCCTACCCTTCGGGATGTGGCGCGGGCACTGAACGTGTCCCACACCACCGTATCGCGCGTACTTAACGGTCAGGGGGCGGATTTCATCTCGGCGGAAACACGGGCACGGGTCATGGAAGCTGCGCGCGCGATGCGCTACCGACCTAACCGAGCCGCACGTACGCTGGCGACTGGAAAGACGGGCTTTATCGCGCTATGGATCGGCGACCTTTTCCACCCGTATTTCGCCCGCACCATGCAACACGTCAGCCGCGAGATCGAGGGGAGCGGCTACGAGACCGTGGTGTTTCATGTCCGTAACGGAGGGGTATCGCCGGGCGCGCTGTTCACTGCCGCCGACGGTTTGCTGGTGCATGACTGGCCCGGGGTCGTGGACGCGTACCTGGATTTCGAACCGCACCCGCTCCCGCTCGTCAGCATGGGCGTGAGTTGCACGAAGCGCGTGGATTACGTCGCCATCGATCTTTATCCCGGCGCAGTCGCGGCGGTGGAGCATCTAATCGAGGGCGGACGGCGGCGCATCGCCTATGTCACGCACGAGGATAACCTGCGCGACGGCGAGGCACGTCTGCGCGCCTATAACGATGTTATGGGGCGGACGGGACTGCCGACGGAGATCATCGAGACCGAGGCAAACAACCGCGCCCGGTGCCGCGAGGACGTGCGGACTTATGTACAGGAGCGGGGTTGCCCCGACGCACTGTTCTGTTTGAGTGATGACATGGCACTGGGGGCGTACCGCGGCCTGTGTGACGCGGGGCGGCGGGTTCCGGAGGATGTGGCTATCGTTGGTTGTGACGGCATCGAGGAGGCGGAATATCTGGAAACGCCCCTTTCGACCCTGTCGCTCCCGATCCCGGAGATGTGCCGCATCGCAAACGGATTCCTCCAACGTCGCATCGCGGACCCGACACTTCCGCAGCAGGAGGCGACGTTACAACCGACGCTGTTACTGCGCGAATCGTCCCAAATGTAGATAATGTAGACCAAGTGGAAAGAAGACAGAACAGGAATCACTGCCCCGAGAAGAAAAACGTTTTTTGTTATCGACCGCTTTTGTTATCGACCGCGCCGGGCAACGTCCCGCGCATGACCGACCGAATCCGACGCAGGAGAAGCCAATGACCGTACAAACACCGATGTCCCAGAGTGCGACCCGCACGAATATCCGAACCTTCACGCTTGCGAAACGCGCCCGAGGCGCGTTTACGCTGATCGAACTACTCGTTGTTATCGCAATTATCGCAATTCTCGCCGCGATACTTTTCCCGGTTTTCTCGCAAGCCCGTGAGAAAGCCCGATCTGCTTCCTGCCTTTCCAACATGAAGCAGATCGGACTCGCTTCCATGCAATATGTGCAGGACTACGATGAAGCGTTCCCGATGGCGGGATGGAACGACGGTGTTGCCCACACCGCGATCATGCCGGACGGAAAGCGCACCTATGCCGGGTGGAACGTATGGCCCCTGCGCTTCTATACGTACACGAAAAGCACCCAGGTATACGTCTGCCCCAGCGACTCGAACCCGGAAAACCCGTCGTGGGCGCCGCAGGATGACGGCGTCGTCAACCCGTACAGCAACGACTGGGGCAAACCGATCAACATGAGTTACGGGATGAACACCGACCTGTCCTGGTACGATCCGTCCGAAGGACCGATTTCGGTCGCCGACATCAATTACCCGTCGAACACTTATTTCGTCGCCGATATCATGCGCGATCACGCGGTAGGGTTCGGCTCGTGGTGGAACGGCTTCTATTCGCAGGACGGCACGTTCAACCGGGTGTTACTGTCGAAGACCGACTGCGGCGGCATGATCAACACTATGGGACGCCCGGCACTCGCCCCCGGATCCGACCCCCTCCCTTGCGCCCGCCATCAGCAGGGAAATAACTTCGTTTTCGCCGACGGACACGCGAAGTGGGAGCAAGTCAAGGCGAGCGACGGATGGAAGGCGAACCCCAAGCGCAAAAATGACCAGCGCAGCGCGGGCGATCCCCCGAAACCGTAACCTTTACACGGCAAAAAGGGCAGGAGAGAGTATCTCCCCTGCCCTTTCGATCACACACATTTCATTCGCCAGGAGACTTTCATTGATGAAGACAACAGGGTTCGCGCGCGCACTCTCCGTTCTCAGTGCCATTTTCTTTATCGCATCGATTACTACCGGCTGCTCGTCCCCCGAAACCACGGGCGCGGCATCCGCTACCACGCCAAAAAGCGGTGGACAATCGACCGCACAGAGGGCAGCATCTCCCTTACCGCCTGCCGCACAAGCTGTAATGAACGACAAAACAATGCCCGATCAGGCGAAAGCGATGGAGATGAACCGGATCATGAGCCAGCAAAACAACAAATAAATTCCAATCGGATCACAAAAATACCGGCGGAGGGACAAAACGACAATTGCCGGGAAGGGTTTCTCACTCTACAATACTGAGAAATAAGCGGTCATAGTCGCGCACAACGAGAGTATTTCCTTTTTCGGTATGCCCTCTACCCTTTTTCACACTGGAGTTTAACGACACAATGCCTTTGAAAATAGCCATGATCGGAGCCGGGTCTATCGGCTTCACCCGCCGCCTGATGGGCGACATTCTCACCGTCCCCGAATTTGGCGACACCCAATTCGCGTTCACGGACATCAGCCAGCAGAATCTCGACATGGTGACGAAACTTGCCGAGCGCGACATCCGGGGCAATGACCTGCCCGCGACCGTTTCCGCGACCACCGACCGCCGCGCCGCCATCGCCGACGCCGACTATGTGATCTGCACGATCCGGCAGGGCGGGCTGCGCGCGTTCGCGACCGACATCGATATTCCACTCAAATACGGCATCGACCAATGCGTCGGCGACACGATCTGCGCCGGGGGCATCATGTACGGTCAGCGCGGCATTGCCGCGATCCTCGATTTCTGCAAGGACATCAAGGAACTCGCCAAGCCAGACGTTCTATTTCTGAACTACGCCAACCCGATGGCGATGCTGACGTGGGCGGCGAACGAAGTCGGCGGCGTAAATACGGTCGGCTTGTGCCACGGCGTACAGGGAGCGCAACACCAGATCGCGGCGTGCGTCGAACACTGGGCGCGTCGTGAGGGAATGATTTCCGAGGAAGAGAAAATCTCCCAGAAGGAGATCGATTTCGTCTTCAGCGGCATCAATCATCAGACCTGGTGTGTCAAGGCGACGTGGCGCGGGATCGACCTGATCCCGATGATGCTCGACCTGTTCAAAGGGCATGCCAAATTCCCCGAAACCGAGAAGGTGCGCATCGATGTTCTGAAGCGGTTCGGGCACTACTCCACGGAGTCGAACGGACACCTGTCGGAGTACCTGCCGTGGTACCGCAAGCGGTTGGACCAGATCACCAACTGGATCGACATGTCCACCTGGATCAACGGCGAGACGGGCGGCTACCTGCGCGTCTGCACCGAAGGGCGCAACTGGTTCGAGACCGACTTCCCGAACTGGATGGCGCAGGAGGCACCGCGCTTCACGCCGGATAAACGCTCCGAGGAGCACGGTTCCTATATCATCGAGGGGATGGAAACCGGGCGCGTGTATCGGGGGCATTTCAACGTCGTCAACAAGGGTCACATTCCGAACCTGCCGGACGGTTGTATCATCGAGATTCCCGGCTACGTGGACCGCAACGGGTTGAACATGCCGGTAGTCGGCGCACTGCCACTCGCCTGCGCCGCGACCTGCAACGTTTCCGTGCGCGTCCAGGAGATGTCGGTCAAAGCCGCCGTCACCGGGGACGCCCTGCTTCTGAAGCAGGCGATGCTCCACGACCCGCTGACCGGGGCGATCTGCGACCCGGAAGAGGTCTGGCAAATGACCGACGAAATGCTGATCGCGGGCGAGGAATGGCTCCCGCAATACGTGGCGTCCGGGGCGATTGCATCTGCGAAAGCCGCGCTCGCCCAACACGAAGCCGACGGCACCCGCGTCAAAACGATGGACGGGTTCCGGGGAATGGCGCGTCTCGACACGAAAACCGTGGAAGAGATGGCGGTCGCAAAGGAAGAAGCCCGCGCGAACGCACAAGCCGCCGACAAGGGCAAGATGACCGCGAACGCGTAACAGAGCCTTCAAAAGAAAAGGGCGAGCGGTACGCAATCGTGCACCGCTCGCCCTTCCGTCTACTTCAGGTGCCAGAGATTTTATACCTTTGGCTCAGGGACCACCGACGGTGATTCTCGATCTTCAGAACGAATTCTTTCCCACTCTTGCTGGCGACGTTGCAGTTCGATCACGTCGCCCATAGTACGGTAGGGAGCGGGTTCCGTGACATGCGGGCAACGCGCTTCTATACTTGCGGCACGTAAATAATCTCGATACATTTTCGATTCGGTATCTATCTCTGTGCCGTCTTTCGTTCGAACCGTCATGATCCATTTCCCTTCTATACGATAGTATCCCCCGTTAACTCAAAATAATGTAGGTCTTGTACCGTCTCTATCGGCAAGCGAACGTGGTTCGCAGTGCATAACAGCAGTGGGATTCGTACCCACAATGATTCCATCTATCTACTGACAATAGTGAGGATTTCGCATTATTCTGAAAACAAATTTTTATTTTCGTTTTTGGGAGGAGACTATAAGTTAAACAGCGAATTATCCCAATATAGTGACTTCATGCTGGTGACTATTGACACAATACTTCTAAGATAACGACTAGTGCATCATCCAGTTTTAATTTTGGGGTAGAGGTGTTTCAGTTTGGTGCGGGCTTCGTCCACTTGAAACCCAAAATTTTAGGTCGGACGATGC
>JAYULM010000294.1:0-3079 GCA_043763605.1 Armatimonadota bacterium
AGGTGCCGTTCGTGCTCGTGAACGACTGTAACAACGATCCGCGCCTCTCCTGCGTCGATGTGGACAACCACGAGTCGGCGTTCGCGGCGACTCGCTATCTGCTCTCGCTCGGACACCGGCGCATCGCGCACCTGCCGGGGAACATCCCGCACGGACCTGTACAGGGGCGAATACAGGGCTACAAGGAAGCCCTGAAAAATGCGGGGATTCCTTTCGACCCGCGCCTTTGCCCGGCGGGGGACTACATGTTCGAGTCGGTCGCGGAACGTGTCACCGCGCTCATGGGACTGCCGGAGGCGGAGCGACCAACGGGTATTTTTTGCGGAGCAGACGGCATGGCTGTTTCGACGTTGCGGGTTCTGGCACGACTCGGCGTCCGGGTACCGGAAGACGTTTCCGTGGTCGGGCACGACGACCTGCCCGAAGCATCGCAAGAACACCCCCCGTTGACTACGATGCGCCAGCCGTTCCCCCGGATCGGACTGGCGGTGATCGACGAACTGCTTTCCGTGATCGGAAACATCGAAAGCCGTGGTAACAAGCGTTATCTATCCGCCGAACTCGTCGTACGCGAGTCCACGGCGAAACCTGTGCGATAAATCAACTGCCAGGGCGCCGTATCCTGGCACCGTCAATACTACATAGGAGTACTGAAATGAACAATCAACGAAGTCTGTCCCACCGCTCGGAGGCGGCATTTACACTAATCGAACTGCTCGTGGTGATCGCGATAATCGCCATCCTCGCTGCGATACTATTTCCTGTGTTCGCCCAGGCACGCGAGAAGGGCAGGCAGGCGTCCTGTATGTCCAACCTGAAACAGTTGTCACTCGGGGTCATCCAGTACACGCAGGACTACGACGAAATGCAACCGCATGCGGCACCGTTACCGCCGGACAACTGGTGGGGGGCGGGCTGGGTCTTCACGGTTCAACCGTATATCAAATCGCTCGCCGTGTTCCGCTGCCCCAGTGACGGAGAAGTCAAGCCGATCAACGGACTGAGTTGGGTGACCGACGGCATGTCGTATGCCCCTAACGCTTACGTGATGGGGTTCTGGGAAAACCCGCCGAAGCACGGCGCGTTCTCGATTGGCGGCGACTGGCAGTATTTCCCTGATGGTTCCGGTTATCGTAATAATGGTTACAAACAAGTGGCACTCGCAGATATTGGACTCCCCTCCGAAACCATTATGTTCGGCGAAAAACATAACTCGGACCTGATCAACCGGGGTAGGGACGGACACGGCATACAGGGACAGCCGCCGTTTACCGGCGTGGATTGGATGGACGGTTGGTTCGGACCCGGCGCGGTTCCGAACGGAGTGGCGACTGGGAACTGGCCGAACGGAAAGAACGGCACTGTGACCGTCGTACACAGCGGGATGTCGAACTATGCCTTCGTGGACGGTCATGTCAAGGCTATGAAGCCGGAATCGACGAACCCCGACACGTGGGGGCAACAACCGAAGAACATGTGGGACGCGTCCCGGAAGTAGGTCGCAATGTACACGAAAGCATCACGACAATTACTGATCACCGGCTCGGTTTTCATCGCACTGACCCTGACCAGTTGCGGCGAAAAACAATCATCGACCGCGCGGAAAAGCGAGGGCAGTAAGTTCGTCGTCGCGACACCGCCGCCCGGGTACGTGGAGCAGCAGATGGCAAAACGCGCCAAGGGTCCCCAACCCGGTCCCACTCCGTCGGGCAAACAGTCGCCGTAGTTCCAGACATGCCGGAAACGGTCAAGAAAGCACCCGCTTCGTTCAAGACGAAGCGGGTGCTTCTGCTTTACAATGGGGCAGATCAAAACCACGGAGGCATTCATGCTCACCGACACGCAAATCGAAACATTCCGAACTCAAGGATTCCTGAATTACGGACCGGTATTGACCCCGGACGAGACGGTAGCACTGCGCGACGCCCTCACCCGTACGCTTTCCGGGAAATCGGACCGCAAGCCGGAAACCAACCGCGACATCGGGGGCGCGCACGGGATTGTCGTCCAGATCGTCAACCAGTGGGAAGTAGAACCTGCCTTCCGCACCCACCTTTTCCACCCCAAAATCGTAGCGATGATCGCGCAACTGATGGGCACCGATACGGTCCGCGTCTGGCACGACCAGGTGCAGATCAAGCCATCGCATATCGGCGGTCCGACCATCTGGCATCAGGACTTCCCGTACTGGCCCGTGATCGCGCCCGCCGAACTCGTTTCCGCGTGGGTCGCCCTCGAAGACGCCACGGTCGAGAACGGCTGCATGAGCATGGTCCCACGTAGCCATAAATGGGGCGCGTATAACGGCGGTACGGTCGGCAGCATCCCCGGCGATTGGGGACCGGCGCACGACGCCGGGTTCGTCCCCGAGGGCGAGCGTGTCGAAACCGTTGCCTGCGAAGTCCCGGCGGGCGGCGTCGTCTTCCACCACTGCATGACGTGGCACGGTGCGCCGCCCAACTACTCGGTGCGTGGGCGTCCCGCCATCGCGGTCCATTATATGCCGGGACATACGCGCTACGAACCGACCGAAAAAGGGCATCTGGTCGAACAGCATATTTCTGTGAAACCCGGCGAACTCCTCGTCGGGGAGCATTTCCCGACCGTGATGGAGCGCGGCGAGATTTTGAAAGGGTAACCGAATCGATGAGTGATTTCGCATCACGAAAGTTTCCGCAGGAAACTTTCGCATACAAACAGCGCACATTCGCGCTGGAAGATTTAGAAGGGCAAACGAAAGCCTTGCACGAGGACGGTTTCGCGCTGATCCCCGGCGTGCTGAGCGCGAAGGAAGTCCAGGACGTGCGCGACGGAATCGACCGCCTGCGACCGTTCGGTTTCGACCATGTAAGCGTCAACGAGCATTACAAGTGCGTGTTCAACCGCGACCGCCTGTTCCTGGATATGCTGGACCGTCCCGGCGTCGTCGATCTCGCGGAAAGCACGATGGGGGCGCAGTGCCACGTCATCGGCTCCTCGGCATGGCGTTCGCACCCCGGACACAACGGCTGGAGTCCGCACACGGACCACACGCTGGTCACGGTATCTGAGGAAGTGGCGAGCGACCCGCAGGCGTTCC
>JAYULM010000295.1:0-10955 GCA_043763605.1 Armatimonadota bacterium
CGAATGCACCCCGGGAAAGTCACTATATTCCCCCGATTTGAGAGGGGGAGACCGGGAGGGGAAGTGAAACATCCCCCCGAGTTACCGGAAAGTAGAGTATAAAGGCTGTATCAACCCATGTCCCAACCCAATTCTCCCTCGCGTCGCCTGTTTCTGGGCGCGCTCCTTGCCGCGCCGTTCGTTCTGCGCTACATGCCCGCCTATGCCGGAGCGTCCGCGCCGACCAGGCGGTTTACAATTTTGCACTCGAACGACCCCCACGGGCACTTGATGCCGTTCTCGTACGCTGACAAGACCGCGCCCGGTGACTTCGTTTCGTACATGCCGAAGCACGTCCAGATCGGCGGCGTCGCTCGCCGCGCCACCGCCATCGGGCGTATCAAGCGCAAAGAAAAGAACGTGCATGCGTTCGACCTCGGCGACTCGATGGACGGCTCCCCGTTCTCGATTGAGTATCTCGGCAAGGCGGACTACGAAGCCAACAGCCTGGTCGGGTTCGACATGGGCACCTTCGGCAACCACGATTTCAACATGACGACCGACCAATTCAAGGAGATGCGAGCGGTCATCAAATACCCGATGGTGCTCGCGAACGTGTACGACAAAGCCACGAAGCGACCGATTGAACAGCCGTATGTGATCGAGAACTGGGACGGACTCAAGGTGGCACTGTTCGGTTTGACCACGTATTCATCGCGGACCTATAAGGCGATCAGCGACACCTGCGAAATGCGCCAACCCGCCGATGTCGCAAAGGAGTTGGTTCCTCAGTTGCGCAAGCAAGCCGACCTGGTAATCCTGCTTTCGCACTGCGGCTATGAAGAGGACAAGATCCTCGCGCAGGATATTCCCGGCATCGACGTGATCGTCGGGGCGCACTCACACACGCGCCTGCCCGTGGGCGACTACGAGGCGGCGAAGAACCCGAAGCGCGGCGACCCGCAAGGTACAGTGATCGTGCAGGCGCACGCTTGGGGCGGCGAATTGGGACGGCTCGACTTCATGGCGCAACCGGGACCGGATGGCAAATGGCGCGTCGCGCAGTACACGGCGAGCCTGCTGATGATGGACGAAACCGTTTCCGAGGACAAGCGGGTCAAAGCCGTGGTCGATAGATACTGGCAACCGATTTCGGCAAAGTATGGCGAAGTGATCGGAACGGCGGCGGATGAGTTCGTGGACATCAAAGGCGAGGACGCGACGAACTATTACCTGATGTGCGACGCGATGCTCGCCGGGACCCCCGGTGCGGAATTCGAGTTGGAAAACTTCGGCGGGGTGCGCGCGCCCGTGCTCCGCGGGAATATCACCCGGGGCGATCTGGTCGCTGTGGACCCGTTCACCAATACCATTTTCACGTTCGACATCAAAGGGTCCGACCTGAAAAAGTTGCTCGGCTACACCCGTCCGGCAACGTCGAAAACCCTTCGTTATGTGGCAAAAGGGACGCCGCGCACGGACGGGAGCGGCAAAACCGATTGGATATTCGTCGAGGGTACTTTGAACGGCGCGCCTATTGAGGACGAGAAGATCTACAAGGGCGCGGCATCGTCGTACTATTTCGGAGCCGATGTGAAGAAATACGCGATAAATCCAGTGGATACCGGGCATATGCGTATGACTCTGCTGAGCAACTATATCAAGAAGAACTCGCCGATTTCACCGACGCCGGACGGACGGGTCAAACTGACCACCGGACCATAAATGCTGTGCGCCGACGATTCGAAGGCGGCGGCTGGGACCGGGTTCCCGCCGCCGTTTCCGCGAAGTGGCGTCGCCCTTAGCATCACCGGGTTTTCCCGCTGAACGTCCGGCGCTCCCAATCGGTGCGCGACGACCAACACACAGAAGTCACCGGAACGCAAATGCGTTTTCCGGCAGGTAATAAAGGAAGAATCAAAAATGTTCGGATTGTTCACGGGTAAAAAGGCGGAGGTCGATGTACTGGCAAACGCAATGGTTCGCGCAAGGCGGGAGAAGAACGAGGATGCAGCCGTCCGCAAATTTCTGGAAACGATCCGCGCCGACGAAAAGGTGATGCGCGAACTGCGCGACACGAGCCGCCTGACCGTCACCTATTTGTGCGAGCGGTCGGGGATCCACAGCGAGTCGGTACGACAGTCCTTACATGCGCAAATGGAGTCGCTCTGGGAACAGTCATTGAACCGGGCGGTGCGTGAATACTTGCGGGATCACCGCACCGACTTTTGAACGCGCGGTTATACCGGCAGGCTACTTGCCGATACAGAAGCGGGAGAAGATTCCGGCGATGATCTCCTCGCGTGCGGTTTGACCGGTGATCTCGCCGAGGGCGGCGATAGCGGCGTGCGCATCCACGGCGATCAGTTCGGCGGGCATTGCTTCCCGGAGGGTGCCGAGTGCCCGTTCGAGCGACGCGGCGGCGCGTTGCAGGGCGTCGGTGTGGCGCGCGGATGTGACCATAGGGGCGTCGGCGTCGATAGCCCGCGCGTCGGTCAGGATCGCGAGGATCGCCGACGTTAGTTCGGAAAGTCCCGCCCCGGTTCGCGCCGCTAGGGAGACGACCGGCGCGTCCGGAAGTAACCGTTCAGCGTCGCGGACCGTTCCGGTCACATCGCCCGCGTCGGCTTTGTTTACAGCGACCACGGCGATACGCCCTTCAAGAGTTCGCAGAAACGCCGCGTCTTCCGCCGTGACGCCTGCCGTCCCGTCCAACACAGCGACTATGACATCCGCATCGGTCACAGCGGTCCGCGCCCGCGCGACACCGATCTGCTCCACGGCGTCGCCGGTTTCCCGGATTCCTGCGGTGTCTAAAGCCCGCACGGGGATACCGCCGATATGAAGCGACTCCTCGATCACGTCGCGCGTGGTACCGGCGACGGGCGACACGATAGCGCGGTCCCGCCCGGCGAGCGCGTTCAGAAGCGACGATTTCCCCACGTTCGGGCGACCGGCGAGTACCAGTGTCACCCCGTCCGCGAGCCGCCGTCCGTATGTCGCCGTCGCGAGGAGATCGCCCACAATAGTTTGGGCACGGCTCAACGACTCATCCACGATGGCGGTCGCTACCGAATCGTCGAGGAGTTCTCCGACATCCTCGGGGAAATCGATACTCGCCTCTATGCGCGCGAGGGCATCCCCGATGGCGGTCGTCGCCCCGGTAACGGCGCGAGAGAGTGACCCGTCCAACTGGCGTCGGGCGACCCGTTGCGCGGTCACGGTTTGCGCGCCGATCAGGGAAGCGACGGCTTCGGCTTGCGCGAGGTCCAGTTTGCCGTTGACGAAAGCCCGCTCGGAAAATTCGCCCGGGCGCGCCATCCGCGCCCCGGCAGTCAGCACTGTTTGTAACACACGCGATAATGTGACGCTTCCGCCGTGCCCCTGCAACTCCACGACATTCTCCCCGGTGAACGAATTCGGGGCATGGAAAACAGCGACCAGTCCGTCGTCGATTACTTCGCCCGAAACGCCGTCATGAACTACCATCCGGCGAAGTGTGGCGTGCGACTGACGGGAAAGCGGCTCTTTCGTGCGCACGACCCGCTCCGCGATCACGAACGCACCGGGACCGGAAACGCGGACCATTCCCACGCCCGCCGGGGCAGTAGAGGTGGCGATGGCGACGATAGTTTCGTATTCCGTCATGTTGGATGGTGCGGCGCGTCAGTTTCGACCCGGGGAGAGCGACGGGATGCCTGGAATTACCGGTGGTTCAACTTCGCTGTTGAAATCCGGGGCGGGTTCGGATTGCGTGGATTTCGGTGCCCCCCCCGCCCCGGGCATCATCTTCATCGCCGCGCCGACGGCTCCGGCGACTGCGAAGTAGGTAAACACGGCATGAAATAACGTCCCGACGAGCGAGGCGATGGTGGCAATGCGCCCGACCTCGACCTTCCGCCGGTCGTCCCACATCAGGAACGCCAGCCCGACCGGGAGCATTGCGATAGGCACGAGTAGACCGCCGACGATCCCGACCCAGTTCGCGACCGACGGATCGACGTTGGGCAGGGGCGGGGCAAAAGAGAGCGGGGCAACAGGGGCGAATCCCGGCTCCCTATTTCCTGCTCCCTGCTCCCTGCTCCCTGAGCCTAACGGCGTCCCGCATTTCCAGCACGCCGCCTGCGTCTCGAAGTTGTTCGCGCCGCACTTCGCGCATGTCATCCGTCCCGTTGCCGCCGTCGCCATTTCGTCGCCTGCCTTTTAGTTCGGGATAGTGGGTTGCGGTGCTTCGAGTCTGGCGGGGTTTACCGGGGGCTTGAAAATGTCGCTCCCTGACTTCTGGAATCCGACCCAAACGATACCGAGTAGGACCGCGAGGGCGACAACCGCCATTATAATATTCCGCGTCAGCGTCGCCGGGTCGATCTGCGGGCGCAACACTTCCGTGGCTTCTTCACGCCCGACAGTGTTAAATTTGAAACTTCCGAGCGTTCCGTCTGCTTTCTTTTCGTTACTCATGGGTACACTTTTCCTGTGCTGTCGTGCGTCGGGTAATTTAACCGCACCGCACGTTCCGTTTGGAGATTTGGTTGAAACTTTTTCGCCGCCCATTGGCTCAAACAAAGAACCAAAGTGCGGGCGTTTTACGTACATCGTATTGTACGTCTATAGTACCCGCAAATGTTCGCATCGCAAGGAGTCTGCGTAGTCGTTATGTTGCCACAAGATGACATTTCTGGTTCCGGAACCGCCCCTGGGGGGACTGTACCGCTCACATCGGTTTGTGCGGAGATCCGCCTCGCAATGAATGCGGTACGCGATGGACGGGCGACCGCCGAGGAACGCGCGTTCGTCTCCGGACACACACTGTACTGCGCCGGGTGTGCCTCGGAATGGGCGTTCCTGCGGGCGACGAAGAGTGCCTGGGCTAAGACGACGCCGTCGGTGCCGTCTACCTCACTCGCCGCGCGGATCGCTACCGCGACTTATCGCAAGCCGACGTTCGCCGAACGGCTCGTTGCCGTCTTCGCTTTCCTGAACCCCGCCCCGGTGCGTGTCGCCATCGGCGTCGCCGCCGTCGCCGGGTTATCGTTCTTCGTGTTGCCACGTCTGGCAGTGGTGCCTGATGACGTGACACCCGTCGCTGGCACCGATTCCGTCCCCACCCGTGCGCGGGAACTCCCGACAAAACAGGCAGAGGCTTCTCCGGTTGCCGTCGTGCCGACCCGGGAAGTTACCCCGGCAACGAAGAAGACGACCCCGCAGCCAGTCTTACCCGTTGTAAAGGAAACGCCGGTTTTAGCCGCGAAGCCGCCCGCGCCGGAAGACACCATTGCCCGGACAGTGGTTCGCACGGATAAACCGTCGCCGAAAGTCGCTCCGGTTGCCCCGAAAGCAAGTCCTGTACAGGTCGCCCGTAATACACCGAAGACCGCTCGCGCGACGCCACCCATTCAGACGAAATCGGTGACGCCGGATGTGACGCCGTCCGTACGTGAACCAGAGAATCGAATCGCCGTCACCGCGACGCCCGCACCCGCGATGCCGGTCAGCAAGCCGGAAGTAAAATCGCCTGTCGAAGCACCGGTACCGGTGATGGTCGCGGGGATCACTGCCCCCGATCCCAGCCCGGATTTTGCCGACGGCTCGAACCGCATTAACGGCTTGAGTAACACCAACCAGCGTCCGAATATCGGCATGAGCGGCAAGTTGATCCGGACCGCTTCCGCCGCCGACAACGCGTTCATCGTGTCGGCGGAAACCAAGTTATAGCACCCCGGTTTTCGTTGAGACTGCATTTGTGGTATACTAACGATAGAGATGAGACGCAGGATCGGCATCCGGACTGCGGCGGCGATGCGGCTTCCCGGGAGGCATCCCCGGACCGTTTCTCACTCACCATATCGGGTGGAGCGATCCGCCCATTAGGCTTTGGAGGGTATCCATGAGTCGGACGGCGATACGATGCAATTGCGGACAGCGGGTCGTTCAAAAGGACGTGATGCAGACCGGCTATTATCCCCGCATGGCAGGTCCAAGTTTTGTGTATGTCCGTTACCGGTGCTCCCGGTGCAAAAAACTCGGCGAGCAGTTCGTCAAGCAAGACGAGTGGGAAAGCGGAATCCTACGTGAAACGACCACGGAAGTCAGCATCGACGAGCGCAAGAAGTTCACCGAACTCGGACCGATACGGGTGAGCGAAATGGCGGATTTTCACGAGGAGTTGGAACGCACGTATGACCTCGGTGCCCTGAACGCGGAGTTTTCCCGGGGGCAGAACGAGGGTAGCGGCGGCGAGGGTAAGTAACGCAAGCCGGAGTAGGCGGCGCGTAACATAGGTAGGGCGGGTTTGCTATCGTCTGGCAAACCCGCCCTTTTTGTTTGCTCGGGCTTAGTACCTGTTCAAAAATAAATTCCAGTTCTCGTCCTCTATTCATCTACAAGGCAGTCAAGCGAGGCTGAAACGTATAATTCCACCGAGGGCAGACCAGATGGAAACGAACCTTTAGTGCCTTCATTACCATGTTAGAAACACGCATCCCGGTAACAAATACCTTTGACTATAAACAAGCACTTACCTCCAGACCTGTTTTCGTCGTTGTCCCACGAAGACAAGAAAGCATTACATCAAAGGTACGTAGTGGTATACCTGCCCAATTAACACTGATCGGAGCGAACAAGCGATATTCAATCGGGTTCCATTTGGAACAACTTGTCGGATAGTGACAGACTGTAACTTCCAGACCAAACCGATCACTTAATCGCTCTTGGATTTGTTGTTTGAACATGCGTGAGCGACATCCATTGCTTCCACCGGCATCACACAGGATCAGTAGCTGGCTTGCTTTTCGGTAGAGATATTGCCCCTGATCTTCCCACCAACGGGCAATCGCAGAAACCGCAAATTCGGGAGTATCTGCGGAGTTTCCCACACAGACAAAGCCCCGATTAGCACAAACATCATAGATACCATGTAACTATTCAGGCATGTTCAAGGGAGGGCAACAGGGGGCTACCGGCAAAGACAGAGCGGAGGCAGTCCAGAAGTGCCATTGCCTGCTTCTGACACGTCAATACATAACTACGAAGACCACAGAAGACAGAGGCTCCCAGAACCGTACGGAAACAACCGCTCACTTTGGCTTTCACCTTCACCATTCGTAAATCACGCTCCGCTTCGTTGTTCGTAAAAGGCAAAGACAAATCAAACACAAAAGCAAGATACGAAGATTCGTAATCCCGTAAACGCTCCAAAAGACAGCGAACCTTTCCTTTGCTAGGGCGACCACGTCCTGTGCGTTTCGGTACGGGTAAAGGGTTGTTCGCCAATCCTTCCGCAACCAAACAGCGGAAAGCACTGACCAAAGCCGTCGCAGTGTCGACTCTTTCTTTACTGTGGGAACGGGCGTCGTGACAGGCAGAAACCATCTGCTCCATCAATACCTTGAGCGAACCTGCCCAGCTTTGCTCCAACGCTTCATGCGCAAAGGTCAACTCCCGCAAGAGATGGGCACCGCAGAATTGATGGGAGCAAGAAAGACGGACGTAACTGCTGTAAAAATCGCTCATTAAGCAGCCGCGGTACAAAGTCAGGTCACGGACCGCCTCGCTACCACGCTTCTGGTGTAAGAACAGACGAGTAAGCGTTTTGGTGCAACGCACATGAACCCAATGCAACTTCCCCGCGACGCGACATCCCGTCTCGTCAGCATGCAGATGGTCTACTCGCGGCAACGCTTCGGACAATGCCTCCGTAAAAGGAGCGAGTCGCTTTTCTGCGGTCGTCAGGGCATGGGATAAACTGCCCACACTAAAGGGTGCCCCTGTGATGTCCTGGACAATCTTTGCACATCTTGCAAAGGGGAGAAGATGAACACCCGATAGGTAGGTGGCAAATCCTAACAAATTCGGACCATACTGGACATGATGGTCTACCCCAGAAGGAAAACTGCCCGCACTGTGTTTACCACAGCAAGGACAAGAGACGCTGACCCGGCGGTGTTCGGTAACGACGATTTTGGGTGCGGGCATTTCAAAGAGGCGAAATTGCGGCAATTTGCGCGACTTGTCATCTTGTATAGGTGTCTTCAGGAACGTCTGTGAGATTCGTTTGGCAGTCGGGGCAGGCGGCAGGACGGTGGAGAACGATGTGGTCGGGTTGCTCTACCGGTAGGAGTGTCTTCCCTGCTTGTCCTGTCTGTCCTCCGGGTTTTTTGCCAGTCTTTTTGCGCAGGCTTTGTGGCATCGGCTTGAGCGGTGGCTTGCTCAGTCCATCACTTGAAGGCGGTTTTGAGGAGTTTTTCGAGTTTTTGGTAGCCTGTTCTTCGAGGGCAGAAAGCCGAGCCGCAAAAAGGACGAGGCAGTCGACGACTGCTTCTTTTCCTTGTTCGTAGAGGACTTCTGCCTGTTCGCGTGTCATGAAGAGGAAACCTGAGGCGATGGTATCGAAAAGAACCGTATTCCGCTATGCCTGAATAGTTACCTTTTGCTTCGATTTCCTCGCCCCGCGAGCGGACGTGCGGGATATAGTTGTGATCTTGCATGATTGCCCGCGCTTCAGCACTGTCGTAAGCCTTATCTGCACAAAGATTTTCCGCGACTGCATTCTCACCGTCCAATTGCCCCACAACCTTGCCGCCCAGTACTGCCGCGACTTGCGTCACGTCATGTCTGTTCGCACCGACCACCACCAAAGACAAAGGAACGCCGCGACCGTCTACCAGAGAGTGCCGCGCTGACCCGTTTTTTTCCCCGATCCACCGGGTTGGCTCCCACGGCGTCACGTCCTAAAGGCGATTCGACTTTACAACCATCTATTGACTGCCAGTTTGCAGGTATGCGAACGCATTCCCAGTCAATGCCAGAAATTTCATCGTATTTTACCAGCCCCTGTTGCCAAAGTGAGCGGAAGAAATCACTTTGTTCCCACCTTTGAAAATGCTTGTGGACGGCACTGCCACTGCCTAATTCACGCGGCAAGGCTTTCCATTGAATCCCAGTTTCGTAACACATAAACGATGGCTTCAAAGATGCGCCGCGATGCCATCGGTTTTCGTCCGCCACCGGGTGCACGCTTGTACTCTCTGCCGACAACACGTTGCGGTTGCGGGATGAGGGGGGCTACCAGTTCCCAAAACGAATCAGACACTTCCCAAGATTGATACTGTCGCGCCATACTATCGAACCTCCGTAGCCACATTCTACCCACTATTTAAGGATAGGTTCTAAATGTCCCACATGGAGATAAGTCGCTAAACCGAGTAAACGGGAACCATATTGAACGGGTTGTGTTATCGTTTCGGGAAAAACAGCAGTCGTTTCTTTGCCGCAACAGGGACATCCGAGAGTGAACGCACGATGCTCCGTTACAATGACTGTGGGGATTGGCATTTCAAATACCTGACGGCGGCAATAGGTAATAGGGCGACTTGTTGCTAAAGAGGTTTGGCAATGCTTACAGGTTTGCGGGTGATATTCGAGGACAGCATCAGGCGTACCTATTTGAATCAGCGTCGCCCCCTCATGCCCTTTTTGTCCACCGCGCACTTTGCCCGTCTTTTTGCGAAGGCTTTGAGGCACCGGTTTGAGAGATTCTTTGCTCAAACCGTCACTCGACGGCGGTTTAGATGAGTTGCTAGAGTTTTTGGCGAATTGTTCCTCTAAAGCCTGCAAACGCTCGACAACATTAAGGAGACAATCGACAACGGCGGTTTTTCCTTGATCGTAGATGGCTTCGGCTTCCGAACGTGTCATGTCTTTCGGGCTGTCCTACGCTACAATCTTATCCCAGGAGTGCCTCGAACAGCAATGCCTGAATAGTTACAGAACGGGAATGATTGGACGGCATGACGGGCGCGTCGGAAATTTTCCGACGCGCCCGTAATACATTAGAGTTCTTGCGAAATTGACTTTTCAGCCGTCTTGATTTATTCTATCGCTATCGTGATAACTTACCAGCATCTCCTCAAGCATCCTGCCGCTCTCCGGAGTCTGACGGGCTATACCCGCGACGACTTCGGTACCCTCTTTCGCGCGTTCCAAGCGGCGCACGAGACGCGGCGCGCCCAGACGAACACCCCCCGTCGTCGCGCCCCCGGCGCGGGACGTCCTACTGTCTGCTCTCTCGAGACGCAGTTGGTTATGGCGTTAGTCTGGTTGCGGGTCTACCCGACCTTCGCGGTGCTGGCGTTCCTATTTGGACTGCATGAAAGCAATGCCTGGCGTAACGTACAGGACACCTTACAGACGCTACAAAGCCTGGCTGACTTCGCTTTTGAGAAACCTGCCAGGGAGCGCAAAACTCTCCGCTCGGTCGAAGCCGTGATGGACGCCTTCCCCGATGTCGTGCTGGTCATCGATGCCAAAGAACAGCGCACCCGTCGCCCGAAAAGTGACAAGGACAATGACGAGCACGCGCAAAGTCGCTTGAGCGACTTTCGCAAAAAGCCTTTTTACAGCGGGAAAAAGAAGACGCACACTCAAGAAAATCGGTGGAGCCGATTTCTCTGCCTCAAGAATCAGGTGGCGGTACAACCGGGCGGCAAAATCGGCGCGGTCAGTGCCAGCGTACCGGGGGGCGCGAACCACGACCTGCGACTCCTGCGGGAGAGCCATCTGCTCGATAACCTTTCGGAGGGCGAGGCGGCTATGATGGACAAGGGGTATGACGGCATCACGAAGGACTACCCCGGGTATGCGCTGTATCTGCCCCACAAAGCGCGTCGCAATCGCCCCCTGACTCCCGCCCAGAAAGCCTACAACCGGCTCCTGTCTTCGTACCGGATCGTCGTCGGACATACGAACGCCCAGCTGAACCAGTACAAGGCGTTATCCCAGGTATGGCGGAATCGCCGGGAGAGTCATACCGGCGTGTTCCGAGTGATCTGCTCCCTGGTCAACGGCCGGATAGAGAATTGCCCGCTGAAACGTTATCCAGCCCAGTTGTCCCTCTTAGGAGCAATCGCCCACTGAGGAGGCAAACGAGACGAATCACGGCTTTTTCGCCCATAAAGCGATTAGAATAGTCGGAATGA
>JAYULM010000296.1:0-3068 GCA_043763605.1 Armatimonadota bacterium
GTCGGTCTTTTTCAGGAACGCCCCCCATTCCATTTCGTTCAGGTCCACCGGGATACCGACCGCGTTCAGTTGCTCCTTGACGACTTCGGCGGTCTTCGCGAGGTCCGGCTGCTTTTCGCGGAACGTCAGCGTGAGCGGCGGCAAGCCCTTGCCGTCGGGGAAACCCGCTTCGGCTAAGAGTGCCTTCGCCTTCGCCGGGTCATGCGGCATCCCGGTAATCGTTTCGTCGTAGCCGGGGATACCTTTGGGCAGGACGCCGCCCGCCTTCTGGTTCACGCCCTGCAGGACGCTTTCCACGAGGGCGTCCTTGTCCACCGCATACGCGACCGCCTGCCGGACGCGCTTGTCCTTGAACGGCGGGTACTGCGTCTGATTCAAGCCGAGGTAAAACGTCGCCGAGCGGTCGAATTGCTTGATCTGATCCTTGACGGCGGCGTTGTCCTTGTCTTGCGCGTAATCGCCTTTTTCCATCGTGATGATGTCCAGTTCGCCGGAATCGTACAGGTTCCGCGCCGTCTTCGCTTCCAAGACGATCTTGCGCTCGATTCCGGTCAGTTTCGGGGCACCTGCCCAGTACGCGGCATTCGCCTTCAGTTTCACCATGCTTTGCGGAGTGAACGACTCAATAATAAACGGACCGGTGCCAACCGAGTTTTTCGCGGTGATCGTGAATGCCCCGCCTTCGGTCTTCTCGCCTTTCTCGACTTCCTCTTTCGCCACGGCGAACGCGGTCGGGTAGGTCAGTTTGCCGAGGAAATAGGCGCGCGGTCCGACCAGCGTGATCTCCAGCGTTTTGGGATCGACGACGCGGAGTCCCTTGAGAGACGTTGCCTTGCCCGCCGCGAACGCGTCCGCGCCGACGATGTCGTTCAGGTACGTTTGCGCGACGGGGGAGTTCAGTTTCGGGTCGAGCGAACGCGTGATGCTGTACGCGAAGTCTTCGGCGGTGACGGCGCGACCGTTGGCGAACTTTATGTCGTCGCGCAGGGTGAACGTGTACACGGTGCCGTCTGCGGAAACCTTCGGCATCTCCTTCGCCAGAATCGGCGTGACTTCACTCTTTTCGTCCCACCCGACCAGCCCTTCGTAGGTTTGCTGGATCAGGTCAATCGTGGAACCGTCGGAGACGAGAGCCGGGTCGAACGTGGTCGGGTTCGCGGTCAGCGGGTAGCGCAACACGCCGGGCATGGAACTGCCGCCCCCGCCGCCGGAAGACGCATTACTCCCGGTCGATCCGCCACCGCCGTTAGACGGGCAACCGGCGAGTGACCCTCCGAGAACGCCGGACATGGAAACAGCGATCAGGGCGGTCAGAAAGCGGCGGCGAGAAAACGAAACAGTTGCAGGGGGAGTTGTCACGCGGGATACCTTTCAGAAACGAAAATCAGGGGTGGATATGGCGAAATTATAGCACGCCGAAAGGGATAAAGGCAAAAGCGGGGGACGCCCTAACGTCTTGCCCGGAGGTCGCCGGAAAGGTCGTCGGACGCCCCATCAGAAATCAAAAACGTCCCGGCTCTGGAGGAACTAAATCGGGAATAATCAGGGTACAATGGAAACAACACGCACCCGCCCGTCGCCCGTTTCAGGAAAGGAACCGTTTACACCATGCAACGCTGGAGCAAAGAAACCCGAATTATTATCGCCTGTGCCGTGCTGCTCGCCGCACTCGATATTTACGTCCGCTTCGCCACGGCACCGAAAGCCGCCTCCTCATCGGTCGTCACCACCCAGGAACTCCGCCTGACCGACCGCCAGGGGAATGTCCGCGCGGTAATGAGCACCGACCGTGACGGCGAACCCGGTCTGAGGATGTACGACAAGAACGGCACCGTCCGCCTGCAGTTGGACGCGTTCGAGACGACCCCGAGCCTGATCCTGATGGACGAGAACGGGGCGCGACGCGCTTACTACGGCATGTCCAGCCCGACCGGCGACGGCGAACTGACCTTCACCAACGCAGACGGTAACAACGCCGCAAGCCTTATGATCAGCGGCAACGCGTCGTCCTTCTCACTGATGGACGGCGAGGGCAACAACCGCGCCTCCTGGAACGTGGTCAACGACCGGGTCCACGCCACGGTAGACGCACACTAAGCCCCCTGGAATCGGTTTCAGGCGGTACCTGCGGTTGCGGGTGCCGCCTTTTCCGTTTGCGGGGTTTTACGCATCAAAACGCTCCAACGCAGACCCCAATTTCGCTTGCTTGCCGCGCGCTACGCCGGTTGTTATAATCGACGCAGTCTCATGCCAGCAACTTTCCCCGCACTCCTTTCCCTCGATATTGGCACGTCGTCCAGCCGTGCCGTCCTGTACCACGCCCAAACCGGGTCAGTAGTTGCCGGGACGGCTTTCTTCGATGCGCACGAGCCGGACGCCACCGCCGATGGCGGCTCGACCCTTTCGCCCGATCTACTTTTGCGGGAAGCAATGGGCTGCATCGCCCGGTCGCTCGAATCCGCACCGGACGCCGACGTTCTCGCCGTCGCGTTCTGCACCTTCTGGCATTCGACCGTCGGCGTGGACGCGAACGGTGCGCCGCAAACGCCGGTGCTGCTCTGGTCCGACCGACGCGCGGCGCGTCAGGTATCCGACCTGCGCGACGCTCTGGACGCCGCCGCGTACACGGAGCGTGCCGGGTGCCCCCTGCATACGTCATATCTGCCGGGGCGTTTGGTCTGGCTCGCGGAAACGCGCCCGGATATTTTTTCCCGATGTACCCGCTTCGTTTCGCCGGGCGAGTACCTGTACGGGCGGCTTTTCGGCGCGGACCGCGTCGCTCAATCGTGGAGCATGGCAAGCGGAACCGGACTCTGGAACGCGCACGGCGAGACGTGGGACGGGGAAACGCTTGCGCTGATTCCGGGGCTGACCCCCGCGCATTTCGCGCCGGTTTCCGACGAACCCGTTTCCGGGTTGTTATCGCCGTACCGGGAGGAGTTGCCGCGCCTCGCTAACATCCCGTGGTACCCCGCGCTGGGCGACGGTGCGTGCTCGAACCTCGGCGCGGGCGGCGTGACCCCGGACCGGATCGCCCTGATGATCGGAACCTCGGGCGCGATGCGTGT
>JAYULM010000297.1:0-10871 GCA_043763605.1 Armatimonadota bacterium
TGCCCCAAGCCTATGGATCCGTATTTCGCATCAGGTCTTTAGGGATGAATTTTCTGACGGGATGCCCGGTCGTGCCGCTCGCTCCCGGGGAGGTACGGCTCGTCAGTTTTCCGGTTTCCTCCCGGAGCAAAGGCGACTGAATCACTACCTGAGCCGCTACAGTTGCGGAATATTTGCAAGGGCAAGGAAGCAATGAACCCAGGAACCATTTATCGGCGAGTACATGGCAACGGACCCACGACGGCGAGTGCTTCTAACTACCCGTTGCCTTGCTGGCTGTAATAATAGATCAGCCCGATAACCAGCAACGCGGCAAGCACCGCGAACGTGATCTTCCAGATGCTGTACGGGCGTTCGCCCTGCACTTCGCCGGTTCGCGCGTTCACGATCACCTGGAACACCTTGCCCTGATACCGGTATGCCGAAATGTAGACCGGGAGCAGGATGTGCTTGAAGGTCAGATCGCTGTAGCGGGTGTCTACCGAATGGACCTGTTGCTCGTCGCCGCCTATGTCCTGGCGGACGAGCGTGTCGATATAGCCCGCCATCACGCCCTTCGCCGACTCGAACCCGGCGGCGAGGTCGATCTGATACCGCTGCGCCTGGAATCCGGATAGATACGCCGGTTCGTAGGGCTTCATGCTTTCCAAGCCCCACGGTTCCAGCGCGTCCAGCCGGTCGCGCGGGACCGACTGCGTCGCCGCGATCAGCACGTCGTCGAAGAAATGGCTGACGGACCCGGATGCCGGGTGCCAGCGGGTTTTTCGTACCTGCCGCGTCTGTCGATTGCCGTTGTTATCGGTATAGGACTCCGATACGTAATAGTGGATGCCGCGCTGACCGGTGTACTGGCTCCACGTCCCGGCGTCGTACGTCCAGAATGGCAAGTACACGCCCTGCGACTTGTCCTGTTCGGCTTGCTTCTTGAGCGCGTTGGGGGCGAACCAGCGCGTCGAAATCCACTGCCGGATGCTTTCCGCCGCCGCTTTCTGGGTCACGGAAAAGGGCAACACGCCTTCGGGAGCGACGAGCGGGTCGGCGGCGCGCGGTTGCGCGACGATCTTCGCGCCACAGAACGGACATTCCCCGGCGACTTTGGGCGGCTCGAACTCGATAATGGACCCGCACCCGGAACAGGGTACTTCCAGCGCAGTCGCCGATAGTTTGGCGAGTCGCTCGGGCGCGATGTGCAGATATTCTTCAAGCGGACGCTCCTCGATCTGCGCGAGTCCCGCCCCGACCGACGCCGGGACTTCGGCGGTATGCCCGCAGTACGGGCATTTCATACCACCGGTTTTGGCGTCGAACTGCATATCCGCCCCGCACGACGCGCAAGGGAAGCGAGTAAGCGTCGTGGGTTGGGGAGTGTCGAACTCTTGCGGTTGTTGTAACATGGAAGTGTCAGGCATATTCCTCGCCGTCGTCGCCCTGAACTCTTGCGCTGAGTTTACGAGCAATCTTCACGATCTTCTTCATCGCAATCCGGTCTCGATATTTCACAGTGATGCGTCCGTCCGCAAGCCAGAACACGGCGGTTTGTTCGCCGTTTGGGGCAGTCCAGTAGGTAGCATAGATACGCTCGATAGTGTCGTCTACTTTCCGCTTGTAAAAATCGGTCGTGGACATTTCCAGTTCCGGGTCGGACGCGATCAGGGCGAGCCAATCCGCTCCTGTAATCGGTTGCTCTCGCGACTTGGTCCAATCGTCGGCGCGGGTTATGTGAAAATCGTAACCCATGCCTTACTTTCTTTGCTCGGTTTGTGCGTCGTACCATGCGGAGACACGTGCTACGACCGGGGCTAATGTGGCATCACTTAACGCTTCCCATTCGCCATCTGGATGCGCTTGGATTCCGTCCGGGGTAGGCTCTTGCACCCAGCGGTAGAACCCTTGATCGTTCGGCATCGTGAACGCCAATTGTAGCGTAGGCATCGCATCGACGGAGTAAAAGTCTGCCGCGAGTTTCGGAGCATTGTACTTTGCGGGTAATTCCTCGATACTGAGGACGCCCACGGCGACGACACCTAAAAATCGCGAGGGAGCATGTTCCTCCTTCGGAAGAGTCACGACAAGATCGAGTGAATCGTCCTGTTTCCACTCCGTCACACGCACGCCGTTCTGGCGGTTGAAGAACAGCGCGGCAAGCCACACCGCCCTTTGGTGCATGAACCAATCGTCTTCCCTCGATTCTGAAGTTACCTTCTTAGCCACGTGTTCTACCCCCCCGGCAACGGCGGCGGCACGGACGCGAACAACGGCACTAATTCCGGCACCTGCCCCGCCGCGATCCAGCCCGCCATGCCGTTTTTCCAGACCAGCGTTTCGCCGGAAATCTGCCCGGACGTTGCGCGCGTCTGCAACGTCGCCGGGTCGAACGGACCTTCCTGTTTTCCGCCGACGCCGATGTACCAGACGGCGGCGTTCGGGAGCGGGGGCGGCGCGGTCGCTATGTCCGGTTGCGTTTGATTTAGATTCGCGGCGACGCGGTTGCCGAGTGCCATGCCCATCGCCAGATCCAGAGCCGGGTTGCCGCCGCCGGGGTTGTTCGCCGACGCTTCGATGGCGTTCGCGGCTTGAAACTGCGTGTACTTATTCAAATCGCCGAGTATGCCCATCTGGGAGCGGCGGTCAAGGGCTTTTTCGACCTCGGGCGGCAGACCGATATTCTCGATGTTGACCTGCATTACTTCCAGACCGAAATCCGCGAAGTTCGGTTGCAACACCGTGCGCATCGTGTCGCCGATCTCGTTGTACTTCGCCGCGAAATCGTACACCGACACCCCGGATTTCCCAAGCCAGGTAACGAACTGCGAGACGATGAACGCGCGCAAGGACTCCGAAACCTCGTCCGTCTCGAACCGCCCGTCGGTGGACACCAACTGGCGCAGGAGCGTCGCCCCGTGCGCGACGCGCATATTGTAGGTGCCGTAGGCGCGCAGACGCACCGGTCCGATCTCCGGGTCGCGGAGCGTGATCGGGTTCGACGTGCCCCACTTCAGGTTGGTGAACTGTTTGGTGGAAAAGAAATAAACTTCGGCTTTGAACGGCGAGTTGAACCCGTATTTCCAGCCCTGTAGCGTGGAAAGAATCGGCATGTTTTGCGTCGTCAGAGTGTACGTGCCCGGAGGAAACTCGTCGGCGACCTGCCCCTCGGAAACGAAGACCGCCTCCTGCCCGGGGCGCACGATCAGTTTCGCGCCGTTCTTGATCTCGTTGTTGTGCCGCTCGAACCGATACGCCATCGTATCGTTCGTCGGGTCGAGCCATTCGATGATGTCGATAAATTGCCCGCGCAGGGCGTCGAAAAGTCCCATACAAAACCTCCGTGTCGCCGACATGTCGGTCGCCTAGTCGCCGACGATTCGGTCGCCTGATGAACAGACACGCGAACCGGTCCCCGGGTTACCGGTGGCTCGGCTTGCTACCTGCCCCTACTTTCGCGGTCGGGACGGGAAGTTCCTGCAGGCGGCGTCAGCGGCGCACGGCGAGCCAGGCGACTACCGCCGCCGCTACCTCTGCCGCCCGCTTTCCAAGTAGCGGTCCTACGTGACTCATTCCGGCGTACTCGTGAATGTCGGCGTCCGCCCACGCCGCGACGTTGCGGCTCGTTTGAGGGGAAATATCGGTGTCCTTCGCGCCGATCACCACCAGCACCGGACCGACGGGCTTTCGGACGGCGACCCGGTCGTTCAACGCATTCATTACCGTGCCGGATTCGTCGCGCCACTGCTTCCACGCCTTCTGTTGCGTCGCCGAGTCGCTGTCGGGCATCGCGTCCCGCGTTTCGGCGAAGGGGGCGTTCGCCCAGCGGACGACGGGCGGATAGCGGTCTGTGGGGGTCCGCGCCGTCGGCACACCCGCCGGGGGGACGCTGTTGACCAGCACGACCGCGGACGGCGGAATTGCCTCGGCGACTTTCAGCGCGAGAACGCCGCCCATGCTCGCGCCGATCAGCACCGGCGACGCGCCCGACGGCACCCATGCCCGGACCTGCGCAACGTAATCCGCGAACGCCGTCTTTTCCAAACCGCCGGGCGCGGGAATCAGATCCCGCGCAATAAAGCGGTAGCCGTTCCGCTCGAAGACCGGCTTCCACGGGTCGTATTCCCATCCGCCCCCACCCGCGCCGTGAATGAGCACCGCCGTTTTCATGTCCGATTATGCCCCGAAACGAACATAGCGGTCAACAAATATGAGTGTTGAGGGCAGGATCACCTATATTTCCGGTGTTGCGGACGCCCCTACTCCGTATCTTTTCGGGATTTGCGACGTTAAACAGGATACCGATGAACGCATCACACGCGAAGGAACGCACGGGAGACAAAACGACACCATGCACGTCCGTTGAACCGTCGCTCCGCAACGGCACAGACACATCGCTTCACATCCTCCGGTGGATCGGCGGGGCGGTTTTCGTTGTCGTCGCCTTCACTTTCGTCGGATTCATAGTCCTGTTCAACGTGGCATTGCTATGGATCAGGTACCAACCCCTGCCGCCGCTCCCTCTCCGAAACGTGGCGTACACCGTTACAGACACCGGCAAAACTGTCCCCGGCGTTTTTTGGTTCAAGACACGCGACGCCCGCGAGTCGCACAGCGGTGGATACGATTCAGCGAAAACCTACTACCGACTGTCCGCCGACGGTGCCGTGAAAGTATTAACCGAAGGCGACGGCGTCAGCGACCTCGCACGACGGGAAGAGGCGCGGAGGGTAGCCGCGAAACGTCTGGGGATCGAGCACGGCGAACACAGCGACCGCGTGATCGACATGGCGCGAAACGGCTCCGTCTTCGCCCGAAACGGTCGGGACAGCCGCGTGTATAGGGGTAACAAACCGGGTCCGTCCCTTCCCGGAAAAGTACGCGGCTACCGCTGGGATCACCACTGCGGCACGGCGTTCTTCGCCGTGAACGGGCGCGGCGAGGTGATCGGCAATGAGCGAATCGCCACCGCGTGCGCGTCGTCGGGCGGAACGTCGGAGCCGCACGGGCGCGACCTCCCGCTTCTGTGGCGCAGCGATAACCGTCTGCCGGAGGACATGAACACGCTGATTCCCCCGGCGGACGGATGGTATCTCTACCACGCGCTCGACCTGAACGAACGGGGGCAGGTGCTCTGCCTGGCGGCGAAACGCCGCCTGCGCGACGCCGAGACGCACCCGAAGATGTACCGACTGGTGGTGCTGACGCCCATCACTCCCTCCCCCCAACCCCCTCCCTCATCGGAATGAGAGAGGGGGAGTTCCGAGATAGTCGCGCGGTCCCGACTGTCGAATGGTCCGGGCAACGTGGTCACACTCCCCCTCTCTCATTGCGATGAGGGAGGGGGTTGGGGGGAGGGAGCAGAACATAACCCCATGAGTAACATATATATCGGGACCGCCGACGTCGAGGACTGGCGCAAGTTGATCCGGGCGGGACATTTCTCCACGGACTATTCCGCGCGACTGACCGCCGACGCGTGGCTGGACGCCGACGGCTTCCCGGAGCCGCTTTCCGCGATTTTCACGGGCGCGGGCGAACCGTTCGCGTCGCTGTCTCCGCTCCTCGTCTTCCCGGAGCATCAGGTCGCCCTGCCCGGCGGCAGTGTCGGTACGCAGTCGGATGTGTGGTGTCTCGCCGCGTACGGGTCCGGGCTGGCGTCGCTCTCGGTGGAAGGCACGAAGGGTGAAGGGTTCGGTCCGACGCTCGAAGTCTGGCAACGCACGACGACCTCGGGCAGAAAGACGCGCCTCGCCTATCTGGTCGAACTGCTCGGGCTGACGCCGCCCCTGCCGCAAAGCCTGCGCTACCAGTTCCTGCACCGCACCGCGAGCGCGATCATCGAGGCGAAGCGGTTCCGCGCCGAAGTCGCTGTGCTCGTCCTGCAATCGTTCACCCCCGGTGACGACGGCTTTGGCGACTTCGAGCAGTTTCTGCGACTGATGGGTGTCACGGGTCCGGTTACACCCGATGCGGTGATCCCGGTCGGCGTCCGCGATGACGTGACGTTATACGCGGTCTGGGCGCGGAACGGTGCGAGATAACTGGAAACAACCGGTAAAGCGGTATACTGAGTGCATGAACTCCCGGCGAAACTTTTTCTGTGTCGGTCTCGTGCTCGCCCTCGCCCACGTGTCGGTGGCGCAAGCACAGGATCGCGCGGGCTTTACGTTGGTCAAGATAGGCGATGTGCAAACAGTGATACCGGGGACCCAGCCCGTGCGACGGTTGCACCCGTCCCTGGTTTTCCCCCCGCCCGCGATCTCTGCCGATGGTACGATGGCGTTCTGGTGCGGGGTGCGCGAGGACGCGATCAAAGAAGATCCGTCCGGCGCGATTCTGTCGAACCCTTACACTGATGTCGGCTCGGGGATATTTCTCGCGAACGCCGCCCGACCGGACACTGTGGTTCCCATCGCACTTCACGGGTCGCCCGCCATCGGTGGGGGCAACTTCGACATCCTGTTCGCCCCGTTCCTCGCCACAAGGAAAGACGGTGGCGGCTCGCTGTGCTTTTTCGGTAGCGTCTCAACACCGGCAGGTGAATCGCCTGCCGCGCCTCAGGGGAGCGAACCGCACCTGTTCGCCTATGATCTGGCGACGAAACAGTTGCGACGTACCCTGCCCTCTACCCACCGCCGGGTGCCGCCCGAGGGATTCGATCTCGACGCCACGGGTGCCATCAACAGCGCGGGGCGGGTCTGCTTCGGAACGGCGAGCGCGAAAGGGTCGCAGGGCGGCTACTTCACGTTCCCGGTGACGGGTTCCGCGCAGGACGCCACTGCGTTGACGCCCGCCGCGCCGGACGACCCGTCGGCTCCGTTCCACCGTCTGACGCGACCGCAGATCAGCGACGCCGGGGAAGTGACGTGGTCGAGCGTCAACGAAAACGCGGAACGGGGCGCGAACTACGGACTCTATTGGATGAATAAGAGCGGGCAGTTCGCGCCCGTCTTCGAGCAAGGCGACATCGCGCCGGATGGGCGTAAGTTCAGTCAGATGCTCAGCAAAAGTGCCGCAATCAACAGTTCGTGTAATTTGATCGCGTTCGCGGCGGAAGTCGATGCGTTCCACGGGGCGTTCGCCTACAACACGCGCACGAAGCGCATGGAACTGATCGCCGAGTACGGCGGTGCCGCGCCGGACGGCATCGGCAAGTACATGCAGATCATCGGCGATGTCGGGGTGAACGCCAGCGGAACGGTGGCGTTCGCCGCGACTCTTCTGCCGCTCGAACCGGACCCCGCCAAAAACGGCACCGACGGATTCCAGGCACTGTTCGCGCAGAACGCGCGGGGTGTGCGGTGCTGGTCGCGCGGAGCGGCGACGCGTTCGACGGGTCGGTTTTGATGGGCTTCTCCACCGAGGCGCGTTGCATCGACGACAAAGGCGGCATCGCATTCCGTTACGAACTCAAAGACGGGCGCGTCGGGATCGCCTACGCCCGCGCGCGGCGTTAGGATGCCGCGCGTCCCGTGAACGTTGGGGTGTCGATGCCCCCCGTGTTCGTCAGGAGTGAGTCCGCGACAAGTTTCCGTTTCGCGGTAGCACGAGATATTGACCCACTGGAGAACAACTATGCCGATTATCTATGTGCCGACGACTGACGAGAACGACTGGAAGAAACGGCTCAAAAAACCTGAACATTGGAAAAAGGAATATTCGTCGTGGGAGACCGCGCAGTCGTGGCTCGGGGCGGCCGGGTTCCCTCGCTCGTTCGCGTTTCTCGCGTCGTTCGCGGAGCCGTTCGCGTCGTTGACACCACTCATTACCATCCCGGAACATACGGTCGCGTTGCCCGGTGGCGTGAATTCTCCGACGCAAGCCGATGTCTGGGTGCTGGCGTCGCACACTAGTGGCTTGGCGTCCATCGCCGTCGAAGCCAAATGCGAGGAAGGTTTCGGGGAATCGGTCGCCGAATGGCTTGTCGGCGCATCGCAGGGCAGGATGGAACGCATCGCTTACGTCACGAAACTGCTGGGGGTCACGCAGAGCGGAGCCGGTCACGTCGCCTATCAACTGTTGCATCGCGCCGCCGGTGCCGTGATCGAGGCGAAACGATTCAAGGCGAACGTCGCCGTGATCGCCGTGCAATGGTTCGACAAAGGTTTGACCGGTAGCAAGAATCCCACCGGGTTCGATGACTTCGCCGCGTTCGTCCGTCTGTTCGGCGCACAAGCGATTGTCGCGCCGGACGTGCCGGTGCTTTTGACCTGGCTAAACGGCATCGCCCTATACGCGGTCTGGGTGTCTGACGCGATTCAGGTTGCTCAACCAACGATAGCAGGAGGCGTTCAACCGACGCCGACAGGAACCGGTGAAACAATCGCGGGAAACCAACCGTGAACGTCGCGACACGATCACCGGCACCCGTCCCGGAAATTCCGATTGACGAGCTACTGACACGCTTCGAGGTAGAAGATCCGGAAGCCGTCCGGTCATTCCTGTTCGCGAACCCTCTGCTCCTTTTTCCGCTCCGAGAGTCTGTTCCGCACGTCGAGGCAGCGTTCGGCGACAGTGTGTCCGTAGCACTGGAGCCGGTTGTGGACCCGGAATCCGACGACAGCCCCGTTCTTTGCGCCTTGATCGCTTTCCCTGGCGGAAACATCGACGAGGCTGAAGAACGGTTGCGACGGTTTCGGCGCGGGTGGTGGTATACCGCCCGCCCCCGCACCAGCGAAACGCTCATTTTCGACGTGGAGATGCGCTGATGTTCGCCGGAGAATCGTTCCTTGACGTGGCTCGCAAATTGGCGGACGCAGATACGGAGGCAGACTGGCGGAGTGCTGTGAGTCGTGCTTATTATGCCGCGTTCTGGGCGGCACGCAGTGCGGTCGAAGCGGGTGGCGTCGGCGTGGCGTATAGCGGAGGCGAAGGATCACACGACGCCTTGTGGAATATGCTGGTCACGGAGTACAACGCAATCGGGGACTCGCTCGGCGAAACAGGACGGCGACTGAAACTCGCCCGCGTCCGAGCCGACTATCGGGACCGTACTGTAACCGCAGATGACGCCCGCCGTGCCGTTCGCAATGCGGGACAGTTGGTCGCCGATTTACGCGCCCTGACGTAGACGCGGTACAATCACGGTATGCCGATCCCGTTCTTCCCCGGTGCCAAAACCGACACGCCTTCCGCCGCCGATCTCCAGAGACGCCTGGAACAGAAAGACACCGAACTCGCCGACTCCCGCAACCGCGTCCGGCAGTTGGAAGCCGCCCTGGACGCCCGCGCCGCCGAAGCCGCGTCGCTCCGGCGCATCGGGGAAGCGACCGGGCAGGTCGTCAACGCCGACGAGATCCTGCCGCTGATCGCCGAGATCGCCGTGGAAGTAACCGCGACCGACTCCGCGCAGGTATACCTGTTCAACGAGAACCGCGACACACTCGTTTTACGCGCCGCGACCGACGATTTCGCGCAGGAACTGCTCGGCAAGATCAAGTGTGTCGTCGGCGAGGGGATCACCGGCTGGGTCGCGCGGGAGAAGCAACACGTCGCTGTCGCGTCGGAGGCGTTCAGCGACGACCGCTTCAAGTTCGTGCCCGAATTGCGCGAAGACCGCTACCAGAGCATGCTGTCGGTGCCGCTGATCTGGCGCGGGGAGTGTATAGGTGTCATCAACGTCCGCACGCTTGCCCCGCACGACTATAACAAACAGCAGGTACAACTCCTTTCCTCCATCGCATCGCAGGTCGCCGGTTCGGTCGCGGCGTCGCGCCGCATCCGCGAGGCGAATAAGCGAGCGACGCACCTTTCCACGGTCGCCGAAGTCTCGAAAACGATCACGTCGAACCTGTATCTGGAGGAGATTCTGCAACTCGCCGTCGCCGCGACCGCGCAGACGATGAACTTCAAGATCGTCTCGCTGCTCCTGGTGGACGAGGAGAAGCAAGAGTTAGTACTCAAAGCGACTCAGACCCAGAGCAAGGATTACGTCAAAAAGCCGAACCTGCCGATGGGCGAGAGTATCGCGGGACAGGCGATCCAGACCGGGCGCGTGGTGACGGTGAAAGACGTGAAAACGGCTCCCGCGTACCGCTTCCCGGAGATCGCCAAGCGCGAGGGATTGACCAGCCTCGCCTGTGTGCCGCTGAAGGTGCGCGAGCGCGTGATCGGAGTGATGAACTGCTACACGGAGAAGCAACACGATTTCACGGAAGACGAGATCGCGGTGCTGGATACGCTCGGAAACCAGGTCGCAGTCGCCATCGAGAACGCGAAACTGATGGTCAAAGGTGCCCTCCTTCAGGAGATGCACCACCGGGTGAAAAACAACCTGCAAACCATTGCCAGCCTCCTGCGCCTGCAATCGCACTATGTGACGAATCAGTCGCCCAAAGAGGTGCTGAACGAAAGCATCAACCGCGTTTTAGCCGTCGCTGCCGTGCATGATTTGCTGTCGCGGGAAGACCTGGACACGATCTCGGTGCGCAAGATCGCGGACCAGATTCTGACGGCGATCAAGCAGTCGTTCATCGATCCGTCAAAGCGGATCGAGATGCGTACGGAGGGTCCGGACCTGATGCTCGGCTCGCACAAGGCGAACTCGGTCGCGCTGATCCTGAACGAAGCCGTCTCGAACGCCGTGGAGCACGGCTTCAAAATCGCAAACGAGGGATTCATAGCTGTCCGTCTGATTGAGGCACCGGATAATAAGTGGCGTTTGGAAGTGCGCAACGACGGCGACCCGCTCCCGGAGAATTTCGACATCCGCAAGTTCACGGACCTGGGCTTGCAGATCATCGAAACCCTGACACGCGGCGACCTGCAGGGCGACTTCACTCTCCAAACCGAAGACGGTGTGACGGTCGCGGCGGTGACTTTTCCGCGCTGATTCCTGTTCGGGGATGTTCCATCCTCCGGTGGAAGCCTTCGGCTTGGGTTTCCTG
>JAYULM010000298.1:0-10861 GCA_043763605.1 Armatimonadota bacterium
GTCCCTTCGCTCGCCGGGGGAGAGGACTCCACAGGAATCTCCGGACTCCCCCCTCTCCGGTACGGAGAGGGGGGCGGGGGGGGGGAGGTTCCTTTCACGAAAATGCAGGCGGTCGGCAACGATTTCGTCGTTATCGAGGAGTCTGTCTGGGGAGCAGACACCGATTGGACACGCGAAGCGATCCGGCTTTGCGACCGACATAAAGGGATCGGCGGGGACGGACTTCTAGTTGTCTGCCCGTCAGCGGTCGCCGATGTGCGGATGCGGATGTTCAACCCGGACGGCACCGAGGACATGTGTGGCAACGGCTTGCGGTGTGTCGTGCGCTGGGCGGTCGAACATGGTCATTTTGACGTTCATGTTACCGAACCCGGGCACCGTGCCGGGATCGTAGAAACATTAGTTGGCGAGCGGTTTGCTTCGGCAAAAATAGAAAAAAGCGGAGTGGGTGAGATCGTGACGGACATGGGAATCCCAGTATTCTCACCAGTTGAACTGCCGATGGCGATTGTCGGTCTCGATCCCGTCCTGGATTATCCACTTGCCGTTGAAGGGCATGGCATTGTTACTGTATCTACGGTGAACACAGGTTCGACGCATACCGTCATCTGGGTAGATGACCTGCCCGACGACGAATTGTTCTTTGCATTGTCGCCCCGGATCGAACACCACCCCCTGTTTCCCGAGCGTACGTCGGTGCTGTGGGCGCGATACGGAACCGCGAAACGTCGTTTCGAGATACGGATTTGGGAGCGCGGTGTAGGCGAAACGCTCGGATGCGGTACGGGGGCGTGTGCGGTCGCCGTGCTCGCCGTTCAGCAAGGAAAAATTCCGCGTGATTACTATTCCGTTGCTACTTCGTCGCATATCAAAGTAAAGTCGAAAGGTGGCGAACTGACCGTCATGTATATCACGGGTGGGAGAGCCGAACCCCATACCGCACTCGCTCTAAGGGGAACCGCGCACACGGTTTTTTCCGGAACGGTTGAGCGGTGAGTCGTCCGATCACTAACCACTAACCACCGACCGTCGGAACGCGCGAGGTGTCATCCCGGCGATTTCCGTGAACCGCTTCGAGAAGTGGTATTCGTCCGAGAATCCGAGCGACGCCGCGACCTGGCGGTTCGTCATTTGCGGCGAGTACGTGAGCAGCCGTTTCGCGCTTTCGACGCGTTGTTGCAGACGAAATTGCGCGGGGGAGATGCCCGTGTCGCGCTGAAATCGCTTGCGAAATGTCTCATACGACAGGTTCAGGGATCGGGCGATCTTCTCCAGTTCCATCGACTCGGCGGACGCGCTGGTCAGTAGCGCGCGGGCGTGAACGAGCCAGTCTGCAGGAGCAGGAAGTCCCGTTCCCGTCGGATTAACCGCAGGGACGGAAACGTGATGCGGCATAAGCGTGGCGAGCAGGTCGCCGAACTCGTGGAAGTGGCGTAATCGTTCGGGATAGGTTCGGTTCGGCGTGGCGAGGTCGTCCACAAACGCCCGGAATCGGTTTTCCCACGCCGCGCCCATATGCGCCACGGGACGGCTCGCGTCGAGAAGCCCGGCGGATCGCCACAGGTCGAACTGTGCCCCCTCGAACGTCAGGTAGATTTCATCCCACGTCTTGCCTTTCGCCGGTCCGTACCAGTGCGGTTGCTCGGGAAACACCGTGACCACCGAACCGGCGACAAGCCGCTCGCGTTTTCCGTCTGCGTCCCGGTACTCGCCGGTGCCCGAGATGATATACATGACCGCGTAGGAACCGTACACGCGCCACGCCCGCGTGGTCGGAGCAGTGCCGGTTCCCCCGGAAATGTCACCGGAGAGCAGGAATGCTCCGAGCGGGGTACGCACTTCGCCGGGAAGGATCAGTTTATGCATCGCGTTTCAGGAAGCCGTTTCGGGGAGAGTCAGCGAGAAGGTCGTCGGCAGGTCGCCGGTATGACAGGGAGTCTCATAGACGGGCAAGTCGTCGCGCAGGGGCAGGGCGGGCATCTCTTGCGGTGTGGGCGACTCCTCGTACGACGCCGCGAACGCGCGGGCGGTTCGCGGCGGCAATCCGTCCGGGAGTGCGAACTCCAGCACGAGCGACCAGAGTATTTTGCCTGCGGGTAGATTACTTCCTTCCGTCGTGACCGTTTCGCGGACGATACCTGAGGACACGATGGTTCCGCAGTCGTCGCGCACCGTGACCGGTTTCGGTGCGGTCGTCGGGAACGCGGCGGCGAACCGGACACGGCAGGGCGGGGCGGGCGTTTCGCCCGTGTGGAACACGACAAGGGCGACCGTCGCTGCAGCGGGGCGGCGCAGCGGCTCGGTATTTATACGGGCGAGCAATTCGTCGACGCGGGAGTGATCCAACGGTTTTGATTTTCCACGGGCGGGAAGGCATGTGCCCCCCGCCCCTGCGAGAGTCCAGGTCGTTCCGTTGCTGCGGAACCTCACCCCCCAACCCCCTCTCCGTGCCGGAGAGGGGGAGCAAGATACCGGAGGCAAATCGTTTAGTACGTTTCCCCTCTGGCTCCCCCTCTCCGGCACGGAGAGGGGGTTGGGGGGTGAGGTTCCGCGAGAGTCACACTACCTGAGTCAACTTACCGCTACTGTCGCCGATCTTTTCGACCGGAACGCCGACCTTGTCGAACATGCTCAGAAACAGGTTCGTCATCGGGGTGCCGTCCGGGTAGCGGGTGTGGTTGTTGCCCTTGATCTTGTTGCCGCCCTTGCCGAGGAGGAGGAGCGGCAGGTCGTTGTGATTGTGCCGGTCGCCGTCGCTGATGCCGCCGCCGTAAACGAGGAGCGTGTTATCGAGCAGGGTGGAACCGCCCTCCTTGACCGATTGCATTTTCTGGACGATATAGGCGAGTTGCTCCATGTGGAACCGGTTGATCTTGCGTACGGCGGCTTGCTTTTCTGCCGACCCGCCGTGGTGCGACATTTCGTGATGCCCCTCGCCGACGCCGATCTTTTTATAGGAGCGGTTGCTACCCTCGTTCGCGAACATGAACGTACAAACGCGGGTCAGATCCGCCTGGAAAGCGAGGACCATCATGTCGCCCATCAAGCGGATATGCTCGTCGTATTCGGTGGGCATGTTCTCCGGGCGTACCAGACTGAGGTCCGGTTCCTTGCCACTCGCGACCTGTGCGTTCTGCCGGGAAATCAGTTGCAGGCGGCGTTCCAACTCGCGGACGCCGGTCAGGTATTCGTCCAACTTCTGCCGGTCGTGCCCGCCGATCTGTTTGGCGAGCGCGCGGGCGTCGTCCATGACGAAATCGAGTACACTCGCCTGATACAGGGTGCGGCTTTTGTCGTTGGTCCCGATGCCGCCTTCCCCGCCGCCGTCGATCCCGAAAAGCCGGTCGAACACGAGGCGGGGGTCGGTCTCCTTAGCGACCGGCGTGGATTCGCCGCGCCACGCGATGCTGTTGGAGTAGGCGCAGGAGTAACCGCTGTCGCAGTCGCCCGCCAGTCCCCCGCGTTCACAGCCGAGTTCGAGCGACGGGAAGCGGGTGCCTTTACCGAGGTACTGCGCCGCGATCTGGTCCGCGCTGATTCCGGCTTTGATGTTCGCGCCGCTGGTTTTGCGGGGGTGGCATCCGGTGAGCCACGCGGACGCCGACCGGGCATGGTCGCCGCCGCCGTCGCCGAGTGCCTGGGCGTTGTGTTGCGTCAGTCCGGTGAGTACGTTGAGCGAATCCCGGAACGGTTGTAGTGGCTCCATGAGATAGGGGAGTGCGAAGTTCTTACCCGTCGCGGTCGGTGTCCAGTCCGGCATATGCATGCCGTTCGGGACAAAAAGAAACGCCATCCGCACTGGCGCGGCGGCTTTTGCCCCCCCGCTTTGTGCCAGCGCGGACACGGGGATCATGGCGTCCAGAAGCGGCATCGCCAGCGTCACGCCAGCCCCACGCAGGAGTAACCTGCGGGATAGTTTCGGTGTCGTCATTGTCTAAAAACCTTTCTCTTTAACGGACGGCTCGATTTCGCAACGCCGTCGGCACACGATCAGTTCCCGTCGTTCGGTGTTCGCGGGTCATGCGTGGCGTCGAATCCATCTCCGGTTTTGGCGGGTGGCGTGTTGGAGGAAAAGCCAAACACATCCGTAACCCCTGTGTCGCTGAGCGGAACACGGAGCGATTTGTCGCCGCCGCCATGCAATGTGACGTGGTCGGCGGCGACCTCGGTCACCGCCACGGAAACATCGACATTCGCCGCCGGGTCGGTTTCCCGGGCGACCTCCTCGGGCGACTTCCGCTGGAGCGAGTCGCCTACCCGGACCATCTGCCATCGTGACGGTACCCCGGGTATCCGCGTCTCCAGTAGCGCAGCGACCTCCGCCGATTCCTGCTCGTTGTGCGTGAGAGAAACGAAGCCCACCATCCGATGCGTCGTCTGTCCTTCAGCGAGCGGGACCGGGATCGGTTCCGGTATCGGCGGGGGATTGTAATCGCGCAGGCGTCCCAGTCTCAGATCGCGTGGCAGAACCCGGTACGAATCCCAGAAGGGAGCGACATGGACACCGGGTGCGGGGGAGGCACCGATCACGCGCCCGAGCACCTCCCAGAACGGCTTGGGGTTGCCGACACTGGAATAGGAGACGACCCCCGTCACCCGCGGATCGGAAGTACAACTGAACCGCGCGGCGGCAAGGAGCAACCGCAACGCCGAACCGACCGGCGCGTTCTCGACGGCGATCTCTACCATGCCGACCTCCGGTCCAGCGGGCGGTGATTGCGGTATTTCAGGACTCGGCATCGCTTTCGGGTCTACTTTCCCACCGAATAGCGTGAAAAGGTCGAACGGACCGCCCCCGGCAAGATTCGCACTGCCCTGGTCTGCGCTACGTTTCAACCCGGGTAGCACTACGGAGGACAGCCAAGCCGTTCCGATAAGGAGGCACACGAACGATGTAACGCCGATCCGCCGGTGAGACGAAAATCGAATATCGGTCCTTCGTATTACTTTCGTGGTTTGTTGCATACCGAACCTTTTCCCTTTTTATCTGCCCGGTACTTTCGCGACCCGTTTCGGTACCATGCGGTCGCCCGGCGCGGTTCGCCGTTTGCGGAACGGTTCGCTGAGAACGATCTGCTCGACCACGGCAGAGAAACGATACCCTTTGCCGGAGATCGCCGTCGCCATCTCCCCGACGTTGCACCGGTCGGTACTTTCGATGCCGCGCCCGATGGCATAAGTCAGCAATTTCTCGGTCATAGCCTTCGCGAACTGGTCCTTCTTGCCCAGAAGGACTGTCCGCAGTTGCTTCGGACCCTCGAACGATTTGCCGTCGGGGAGAGTCCCGGTCGCGTCTATGGCGGCGTCGCCGTCGGTTTTGCGCCAGGTGCCGATGGCGTCGAAGTTTTCCAGCCCGAAACCGATGGGGTCCATGCGGCTATGGCACGACGCACAAGCGGGGTCGGAGCGGTGTTTTTCCAGTCGCTGGCGGAGCGTCCCGGTCAACGGCTCCTTACCTTTCGCGTCGTCGGGCAACTCGCCGACGCCGGGGGGCGGGGGCGGGGGCGGCGTGTTGAGCAGGTTATCCAGAACCCACTTGCCGCGCTTCACCGGCGAGGTGCGCGTCGGGTTGGAGGTCAGTGTCAAAATGCTCGCCTGTGTCAGGACGCCGCCGCGCCGCCCGCCGACCAGTTTCACGCGCACGAATTTGTCGCCGGTGACTTCGGTGTTGCCGTAGTGTTTGGCGAGGCGACCGTTCAAAAACGTCCAGTCGGAATCGAGAAACTCCAGAACGCTCCGGTCCTCACGCACAACGGCATCGAAATAGCGGCGCGTTTCCTCGCGCATCGCGAGGCGTAGCGGCTCGTCCCACTGCGGGAACTGCGTCGGGTCCGGAGTGATTCGCTCCAGTTTGCGGATCTGAAGCCATTGCCCCGCGAAGTTGTCGGTCAGTGCCACCGACCGGGGATCTTTGAGCATCCGTTTCGCCTGCGCGACTAAAACGTCCGGCTTGTGCAACTTGCGGGCGTCGGCGAGTTTGAGCAACGTTTCATCCGGCGTCGAGGACCAGAGGAAATAGGACAGGCGCGTCGCGAGCTCGTAATCGTCAAGTTCGCGCGTTTCGCCGGTTTCACGTTCGGCGCGGTAAAGAAAGTTGGATGAGGCGAGTGTCCCCTGCACCCCTAACTGGATGCCCCGCTCGAAACTCTCGCCGTTCTTGCGCGCGATCCCATACAGCGCGACCAGTTTCGCGACTTCGGTATCGGTCGGCGGTCGGCGGTATGCACGCCGGGCGAACGCCTTCAGAATCTTGCGCGCCCTCGCCGTGTCCTCTTTGATCCCGACCCCGGGGGCAAAAAGGCGTGTCTGCGCGGGAGAAAGGGCGGCGAGTTTCGCGAGCGTTTCCGGCGCAATATTGAGCGGTCCGACTACTTCGATGCTGGTGATAATCAGGTTGCGGTCCCCGTTCGCTTTGGGATCCGGGTCTTTCTCCCGATAGTAATCGTTCGTAAAAACGGCGGCGATAGGATGCTCGCCATCCTGCACGAACGTCTCCACCTCCACAGTCTTCGCCTTCCGGGATTGCGTCGCTTCGATGGGAAACTTCTGAATATCTTTTCCGGCGACCTTGATCAAGAGTTCTGCCGCCTCGGGTCCGGCTTTCTGTTGCCACGCCTTGACGCGGATCTTGTAGCGCCCGGGGAGCGGGAAGGTGTACGGTGGGGCGACTTCGCCGACGCTGAACAGCAACCGCCCTTCGTCGCCCGGCATGTCGAAACCGCCATAGGCAGCAAGTTTCGTGCCCTCCCATTTGCGTCCCGCCACGGTGTCTTCGGGTGCTTTCATGACCGCCTGCGCGATCTTCCCCGCCGCCGACAGATACTTTTCCATCAGGATCGGGGACAACGAGAGCACGTCGCCGATATTATCGAAGCCGTACCCGACATCGTCCGACGGGAAATCGTCTGACAGACGCAGATCCAGCCCGGTCAGGTCGCGCACCGTATTGTTGTACTCGGCGCGGTTCAATCGGCGCATCGTCACACGCCCGGGGTCGTTCAGTTTGCAGTCGGCGACGGAATACGTGGACTCGATGTAGCCGACGAGTTTGTCCCGCTCGGCGTCGGTCGGAGCGGGCGAACCTTTCGGTGGCATGTGGCGGGACTGCACGTTCGCGACGACCTTTTCCCATACCGCGCGCTTACTGAGGAGCGTGTTTGTTTTAGTCAAGCCGCTCAGAACGATCTCGCCGCTCGGTGAGCCGGGAGTGTGGCACCCGACGCAGTACTTGTCTACGAGCGGCGCGACATTGCTGGCGAAGTTCGGCGACGTGATAGCGCGTTGCAACCCGGGGCGCGGTGCGGGCGGCTTCGCGGTCGCACTCGTAAGCGAGACTCCGAAAATCACGGCGGCGAGGGGCAAAAGGGGAAGCAGGTATGTCAGCGCGGCGCGGGAACGCGGGGCGCAAGTGGATTCGGCACGATTGCCGCGCGTCAATGGTTTCATCGTCGGCGATTCAGTGACCATTGAGACAGGTGAAGCAGGTTCACCGTCCGTGGTCCCTTTCCTACATGCATTATAGACCCATTTCCGCTGGATGCGTTACTGTTTTTTACAATCGTTGGAAAAATTTTAGTGGGAAATTAAAACGCTTTGCGAAGTTGCGGACGCTGAAGGGTTCCGGTGGAAGCCTTCGGCTGTAGACGCTTCGCGTCAGGGAATCGTCCGGTTGTCGCGCGAATGATACGCCCTCAGTGACGCGAAGCGTCTCGGGTACCCTCTGGGTGGTCCGCGCTTACCCCGGAACCCTTTAGCGTCCGCAAATGCCCTCTACTGACCGGCGCGGGTGATGCGCCCCTCTATACCCCCGGACAGCCCCTTGTTTTTCGCCGCGCGGTCCGTGAGGGCGTCCTTGAGCGATTTTCCGGTCCCGCCGGTGATCTGGTCGCGCTCCCATATCTGGAAATAGCCCTGCTGGCCGTTGGCGAGCGGTCGGGTCGTGGCGACCTTGTAGGTTTTTGCCGCTTCGAGCGGTGCTCCCGAAATCAGCGTCGCCGACCCGATACGTTGACCGCCGGTCTTCGTCGCGTTGTAGGAGAACTTCACTCCGGAAACCTGCAAGAAACCCGCGCTCGGCTGTGGTGCGAAGGAAACGGAACGCTCCAGAGCGGCGAGTATCTGCGCGCCGCGTAGGGACAATACGACCACCTCGTCCGCCGGGACTTCCAGCAAACCCGCCGCCTGATCCGCCGACGCCGGACGCGGTGTGGTCACGCCTGGTTTAAAGGCGGCTGCGGGAACAAGGGCGATGTCCGCCCCGCCCGCGTCCCGGACCGCGTCCGCGACTATATTTCCGACCTCGGTCTCCATTTCCCGAACCCCATTGGTGGCGATAGTTTCCGCCGCCGCGTGTGCGGGAAGGAGTAGGGAGTAGGGAGCAGGGAGCAGGCAAAGACCGCCCACTACCAACGCCAGCGCCCCTACCACTGCCCACTGCCCACTGCCCACTGCCCACTGTGTTCTACAACTCATCTTCGTTTCCGCCTTCCGCCTTACCGCCGTCGCGCCGCCATTTCAGGAAGCCTGTACTCAGCGGCTCGATCTCTCCGTCCATTACTTTTTGCACATCGGGGACGCCCAACCCGCTCCGGTGATCTTTTACCAGCGTGTAAGGCTGGAACACATAGGACCGAATCTGACTTCCCCACTCAATTAGACGTTGCTCACCGCGAATCTTCGCCATCTTTTCTTCGGCTTCACGTAACGAACGCTCGGCGAGTTTCGACGCCAGCACTTTCATCGCCACTTCCTTGTTCTGGTGTTGCGACCGCTCGTTCTGGCAAGTGACGACGATGCCGGTTGGCAGGTGCGTGATGCGGACCGCCGACGAGGTTTTGTTGACGTGCTGACCGCCCGCGCCGGATGCGCGGTACACGTCTATTTCGATCTCTTTCGGGTCGATATTCACCGCCTCGGCGAGATCGACCACCGGCGTCACTTCCACGGCGGCGAAGGAGGTTTGCCGCTTGCCGTTCGCGTTGAACGGCGAGATACGCACTAAACGGTGTACCCCATGTTCCGACCGGAGTAAACCATAGGCGTTGGTACCCGTGACGAACACGCGCGCCGACGAGATGCCCGCGACATCGCCCGGTTGCTCTTCCTCTATCTCCGCCTTGAAGCCGCTCTTTTCCGCCCAGCGCAGATACATCCGTAGAAGCATCGCCGCCCAGTCGGTCGCGTCGGTCCCGCCCGCGCCCGGCTTCAGTTCGATGATCGCGTCCGCGCCGTCGTACTGCCCGGTAAGCAGAGCCTTGACTTCGAGTGCCTCGATCTCTCGGACCATCTTTTGCAGATCGCCAGAAATCTCCGCTTCGTACGAATCGGCGTCGCTTTCCGCTTCCGCGAGTTCGAGCATCATTGCGGCGTCATCGACACGCCGGATCAGGTTATGGAATGGTTCCACCTGGTCGCGCACACGCGCCGCCTCCCGGAGCGTTTTCTGCGCCCGTTCGGCATTATCCCACAAGCCCGGATCGGCACTCGCCGCCTCCAGAGCATCTAATTCCTGTTCGCGTTTAGGAATGTCAAAGATGACCACCCAACTCATTCAGACGCTCGCGAACCCCGGTCATTTCCTTGAAAAGGTCACTCAGCAATCCGACTCACTTCCCTTCGTACCCTGTTTGGTCAGTGGTCAGTGATCAGTGGTCAGTGGTCAGTGGGAGTGCTTCCCTGTTCCTGACCACTGACCACTGACCGCTGACCACTAAACTTGGTTTGTCCCGGCGTGATGGACCGGGAGCGTGTGTAGTATATCACTTGCCCCCGGTAATTCTGACGGGTGTTCTGGTGTATGTATTTTCTGTGTGACTCGGGTACACTTCACACACCATGACAGTGGAACCTCACGATTTAGATGCAGAAGATGTCAGCGACGACGCTACCCTGGATATGGAGATGGCGTTATTCGCGATGTCGGCGAGCGATGTGGGCGGTCCCCTTCAGGATATTGATCTGTCGAACATGCCGATAGAGGAGAAGCGCGCCTTGCTCGCTTACTTGCGCCACCGGTTCAATTTCGCCCCCGATCCACGTGATCTCTCCAACGGGACGGATCGGGAGCAGGAACCTGTAGTCCCGCTCGCGAATGATGGCGGAGAATGAACCCGTCACGCTCCCAACCGCCTCCGACCGCGCCACCGCCGGGTAACGTCGCGCCGACGTGGATTTTGCTCTTGCTCGTGCTGACGGCAATCGGGACCATCAGTTACTTCGCCTTCTATGAGACGGGGCGTGAGGCGGACGCGGGCAAGCTACCCGAGGTCGTTTCGCTGACTTCGCCGTCAGCGGTGCCAGTTGCAACGCCGACCCCCGCGCCGTCGCCGTCGGAAACCCCGTAACGCCCCGTGATCCTCTGGACGATACAACCACTTGCCGTGTGGGAGATACTGGAGCGCGACGGCGTTTTCCACTGTGATCCGGCACAATCGGAGTTCAAAGACGAATTTCCCGAAGGGTATGACTGGATCGTCCGGCGGTTGCGACGGCATGCCGGACCCGAACCGAAAGGTTATATTCTGCCCATCTGGGCGTGGTATCGGTGGCAGGGTATCGCGCGACCTAAACCGGATCTGCGAACGTTGCGTCACGATTGCATCGGCGAAATGGTGCGGATCGAATTAGAAATCGGTGAAGCCGTGGTTCTTTTATCCTGCTTCCATTTGTGGCACTATTGCATGTGTTATTGGTACTTGTCGGCATCCCGAGCGGAGGACCGGCGGTTCACGAAAGAGTTACGCGTAAAAGGATTGAACTATTTTCAACTTTAGTTTCCGGTAAGTGACGGTTTCTCATTTCGCTTCTTTTGCCGCCTGTGCGCCATCACGCCCACAGGCAAATGCTCGAATACCGAGCGTTT
>JAYULM010000299.1:0-43369 GCA_043763605.1 Armatimonadota bacterium
TAGGGCTGCGGCGAAAACACAGTGCCGCGCGAGGTGATTCTGTCGGCGATTCGGTGCCGGGTTTCGATAGAACATCGTCGTATCCTCCAGGTAGATTGAGTTTGCCCGAGGGCAGGTATGAGATGAGTCAAGTCATCGAGATAAAGGTAGTGATAATGCCAATAGATATGGCTTCTCTTCCCCCGATATTTTCGTGACACGCGTTGATCGATGAAAGGTGAATAACTGCAATTAGACACGGCATCATTCATGATTGCCGGGTGAAAACCGCGCGATTTACTCCAGTATTTTTTGCATCATTGCACCGTATGTCCCGACAATCAATATATCATGTGATATTTTATTGTGTCAAGTATAAATCCATCTACTCATGAAAAATTACAATTGTATTTTTTCAGGGCATCGATACGTTTTATGGGGATGGAATGTCTCTCTTCGCTTGAAGTACAATCATCCATTTTTGAATATGTAGTAAAAAAAAGTAAATTCCGTAATTAAAAAATAGATATTGGCACTTGTTATCATATTAGTTGAAATTTGATGTGATTCACCTTCGACACTCTTTGAAGTAAAGATCACCTGTACATTCTACATATCTGAAATATTTCAATGTCGATTTTCACCCTGTTTGGCAGGCTCTGATGCTCCCCCGGATAGCCGTGGCGTGAGTTCAACGATAAGGGGATGGTCAGGCACGGCCATGACGAGAGTGGTCGGGTGTGCATAGTGGCGTACCGGCATGGGATTCTGCATCGAGAGAAACGTTTGCGCCGCGACGAAGTCTCCCGTCAGTCTCAACGTTACAGTCTGGTCGGCGATGCGGATGTCTTCTTTCCGCTCGATATCCCAGTTTTTCGGGTCTTGCCAGATCACCAGGTAAAACCGTCCGTCGCGCTTCTGCAACACGAAATGATGTACGAGACTATTTCCTCCACTTATGTCGCAGTCGAGTACGCCCGGCTTGAACCCTGTTCCTTTGTCCTGTAGCACCGTGATCATATTTTTGATCAGCGTGAACGCCGGTTTCGGGGTGTTGTTATAGCGTAACAATCCGAAGTGTGCCTGCTCAAAGTCGAGGGGTTTGTCCCACTCGTCAATTAGTTCGTAGATGTGTGTGCGCACTACTCCCTTGCGGAAATGCTCCAGAAGGATGCGCGATATATAGCGGGCATGTGCGTACTCGGAGATGCCCCCGTCATCAACGGCGGTTGTATAACCACTTTCGGTAGAAAGAAGCGGTTTATTCGGGCTGACGATACGGGCATATCTCAGGTGCCATGTATCCAACGCACTCCCCGGCGAATTTGCCTCGGCGGTGTAAAAGTGTGCGGGGCCATAGTCCGCGTATTTTTCCAGGTTGCCCAGTTTTTCGGCATTTTTACCCCAGCCCAACGAGTTCTGAACTACGCTGATATGTTTCGTTTTTGCATCATTTTTCACCCACCCATAAAGGTCTTTCATCCGCATGCGAGTCGCTTTTGGAAATTGTTGCCCTTTATAGGAATATTTGAATTGACTCAGATCAGTTTCGTTCGGACCTTCCACTGCTTCCACCGACAAGAGCAATTTTTTCAGCGTAGAGAGCGTCACCTGCTTAGGCTCTGTCCCGAAAATCAAGGTACTTTTGACGCCGTGGCGTGCCAAATCCAGGTACCGATCCTGTACCACTTTGTCCGGGTATGCAATGCCGTTGCGTACCTCAACGGCAGAACCGTCACGAATATGACGGATGCCAACTTCGAGTAAACGTGGCTTGATGATGCGCCGGTATTCGCCGTAAGGAGTGTCTAAATAGTTCAGGTGCGTGGCGACGCCGATGGAGTCAACAAAACGGTCAGCAGGCTGCGCCTGCTGTCGCTGGGAACGTAGGATTTCCGATTGGTTGGTAATAACAACTGGGGTTGCCGCAACACTACCCGGTGGATTCGCAAAACTGACTACTGATAGAGCCGCGATTATCGCAAAAAATACTACTTGAAAAACGTGAGTAATGCGCATCTACTGCTTTCTCTTTCCTGACTGATCAAGGAGTCAGCTTACCAAACACCCCGCAATGATTATTCCGGTTCCAATAACTGTGTGCCTGAAATCTATTGGTAATTCACTATCCCAGATCAATCAGGCACACGGTTATCGAGGTTGATTCCGAATTACCTCGTCATCATTGACGATAAACACAGGGGGGATTAACCGTACTAAAGGAGTGTCTATCTGATCGTGTTTTTTTGACCGCTCTGTCAGTAAATCCACCAGTTGCGCTCCCAACCGGGAGTTATCCTTATCTACTGTTGCAAGAGGCGCGCTTTCTTCCCATGCACGTTCTTGAGCAGAGTGCCAGTAGTTGTCGTAACCGACGACATCGATGTCCCTATTCGGCTCCTTACCGAAGAGACGAATCGCCGCAGCGACGGAGAAGCAGTCCCCATCGGACAGAACCAGAATCGCATCACAGGGTGCCTGAGCCATGTTTCCCGTGCCGAGAACAGGCTCGATCAGGAAGGCAGCACGGGAACGGACACTGTTGATGAACTCTTCGTTGGTGCCAATTCCGCCCCCATTCGGCATGGAATGCATTGGCAGTGGTTCCAGCCCAGCCTCCCGCATTGCCCTGCAGTAGCCGCTGTACCGCTCTTGTAACCACCAAAAACGATCAGGTTCGTCATTCCCCAGGAATAGGATTTGACGCCGCTTCCTTTCCTGAATCAACCACCGCGTCAGCTCATACGCCCCCTGTGCATGATCGGAAACCACCCGATCTCCATAGGGCATCTTCGCCGGATCACCACCGTAAACAGCAAGTCGGACCCCATGCTCTCTTGCCATTTCCGCGACCAGAGGCTCTAATTCCAGATCCTCAAAAAATTGTGTGAATACGACCCCATAAGGATGACATTGCAGTAACTGCGAAAGCCGCTGTTGCAAATTTACCCGGGAGTATTCTCTGTCAAAATTCAGCACCATGAGATGCAGGTTCACCTCGCGGACGCGCCCCGCGACGGACCGGCATATACCGTCATCCCATCCAATCGGGTTGGTTGTTGCAGCATCGAATACATCTAGACCGAGTGGGGAGAGGACGAGCACCGTATCTTCCAGCAGTGCCACGGACCCAGCAGTCGCTTTATCGGCTTTACCGCGCCCCGGCAAGGTCGCCGGGGTGTCGCTTGCGATAAACGTCCCACGCCTCGCCTCGACGTAGAGCATCCCATCATTCACTAAACGGTTGATAGCAAGGCGCACTGTCGGAGTAGATACCCCGTATTCCACAGACAGTTCGCGCAATCCCGGCAGTAGCGTGCCTACGGGCAACGCCCCACGGACGATACGTTCTCGCAAGTCTTTTTCAATGCGGCGGTAGGTCGGTCCTGCCACATCTTTCCGCGGTCGCCCGGGGCGAGTCGCCTGGGTATGATCTCCTGAGAGAGGGGATGTGGTCTTGGGTAATTTAAACATGGTTGTTTTAGTATTTCACGTTTAGTTTAAACTGCGCTGTTGAGAACCACGTCGTTTCCAATTTAGAGAGGGGACAAATTGCGAAAGTGTTTCGCGACGCTCCCTATCCCGTGGACGGAATTATTGTCGGATTGTATCATGGGCACCCGATGCACCAAGTCGGCAACGATTCGACGAGTTCTTAGGAGTTAAATCATCCAGACACCATTTTGCTGTGTAAACATTCTCGAAACGCACATTAGCCGGGAAGAACGTTGTCAAACTCCTTATCGTTTCGATTATTAAGTGATGAAATATATCATGCAGGTGATTAATATGTCAATGGAATCACAGAAATATCAATCGGAGGGAAGTGTATGCCCGCGATGCTTGACTTATCGAGAAAAATAAACGAAAGAGGCAGGTAATCGGCGGAACTTGCGAAAGAGTTTGTCGACTTTCCGCCGATTACCTCCCATCGGTCCCCTTCTCCGCCCGTCAATGCTCCGCATTGCGGCGCAGCGACGCGTCACTTTGCGAGACGGCAGAGCCATTTACGCGCCCTCCTCGCCCTGAAGGGTGTGTTCCACCGTTTACTGCCTTGCACACAAAAACGCTACTTGCAGGGAGAGCGTTATGACTGTATCATAATGGTGATGGTTCTGAATCCAATAGAACCACGGCGGACGTATGAAACGACGAGCAGGCGATAAAACAGAACCGGTAGCGGGCGGTAATAGAGCGGCGGCGTTGCCAGCGATTCCGCGTTACCAGCGCATCAGCGATGATCTGCGAGAGCGGGTGCGTCAAAGCGAATGGGCGGTGGGGGCGCGACTGCCGGGGCGTCAGGCACTCTCACAGGACTATGGGGCGGATATTCATACCATCGAGCGGGCGATTGCGCCGCTCCTCCGGGACGGTCTGCTGCGGGCGGAATCGCGGCGGGGAACGTTCGTCGCCGAAGATGTTCCCGCCTATCCGCCCGTTGCGGATGGCGCACCCCCGGCGCGATTCGCCCGAACCGCGACGGCAACAGCCGGTATCCTCTATCCCTTCTCCCCGGACGCGCCGGAAAGCGACTGGCAACCCGTCATTCGCCGCAGTCTGGAGCGTCAACTAGCCCTATACGGCATTACCTCGCAGCTGATACCGCTGACGCCGGGTGCGTTGCCTACCGCGCAGGACATCGAGCACTGGGCAGAGGAGGGCATCGGTGCCCTCGTCGCGCTGATGATTGTGGAGACGCCCGCACGCGTACAGGAGCTGTTGAAGGTGACAGCGGGGTCGTCCGTCCCGATGCTTCTGGTGACTTCCATTGAAACGCCCTGCCCTGTCTCCCAACTCTTTATTGACCAGAGGGCGGCGGGCTATATCGCCGCCGACCATCTGCTGTATGCCGGATATGAGAACAATACATTTCTTGTGCCTTACACGGGCGAACTATGGCTTGACGAACGTGTCGCCGGGGCGAAAGCGGCGTTTCGGCGGGCGGGACGGCCCGAATCCGATTTGCGCCTGCATCCTGACGCGTCCGAGAAAAGCACCTATGGGCAATGGTCCGAAATGACGGAAGCGGAACGCCATGACCGCGTTCGCCGGTGGACGGCGGAAATTCTGGACGCCGGGGGGGACGCGCCACGCGGCTCCCGCGCCATAATCTCGCCCCGAGACTGGGAGGGTTTTTACCTTCTCCCGGCACTCGAAGCGCACGGCTGGCGACCGGGGCGGGATATAGGCGTCGTCAGTTTCGACGACCACACGGACGCCGCTCGCCTCGGTCTGACCAGTCTGCGCCCGCCGCTGATGGATCTAGGCGAAACGGCGGCACGGATCGTCGCCGACACGCTGTACGGGACGCCGATGCCAATCCAGACGCGAATCGCGGAACAACTGATCCCGCGCCTTTCTACCCGGCGACAATAGAATACAAACAAGAAAGTATTTCAACAAGGAAGAATTTCAAAGATGCAAAATAACGACCGACATATTCGAGGGATGTCCCTGGCACTTCTGGCAATAGTTGCGGCGGCTCCCGCCGGTGCGCAGACACCCGCTATCGCGGGAGACAGAGATAATGCGTGGGGCGTCAGCGCGAAGCGGTATGGGCTGGCGGAGTATTTCAGCGTGGATGCTTACCCCGACTTGCCGAAGAGATCGGAAACGGAGACGATTCGCGCTGTGCAGATTGGCGGCTCCGCCCCGGCTAATATCCTCTGGCCCGGAGAAAAGGCGGAAGTCACACTACAAATCGTCAACAAAACCGACGCGCCGCTCAAGGCAACGGGGAAACTGCGCGTCGTGCCTTTCGCCCTCCGCACCAGCCCGACGGATATGTTCGCAACCGGGATTCGCAAAGTGGGCACGGCTGGTTCGGTTCCCCTCATGGTCAATATCGGACCGAAGGGGTATCAGGATGTCGTCATTAAGCCAATTATCCCGGAATCGTTCGGCGGGTACGCCCTGATCCTGGAACTGGACGGACAGGAGCCGTTATTCGTAGCGACGCTGGCACGGTCGCTGAAAAACCCGCCGATCGGCAAAGAATACCGCCTGTGCATGGATATTACGAATGTCGCCGCCTTACAGCGTATGGGCGCGGCACCGAACCGAATCGGCATGGCGTTCCGCTCCCCCGGCGACCCTGACTACGCGGATTACTACGAGCATTGGGCGGCGAAGATGCGCGAGTTCAAGGCGGCGGGGCTGCCCGTAACGGTCGAATTCGGGCATGAAACTCCGATGACCGGCCCGATTCAACCGCTGGGCGTCCCGCGCAACCTCCTGCAAAACGAGGGTGGAAAACTCGTCAATCGGGGCGTCTACAACGGTGACATCGCCTGGATGCCGCAGTACGACCCTGCGTTCAAGGCGTGGGTGAAGCGCGTCGCCCTGGAATTTGGCTGGCCCAAAGGTCCGGTCAATGGGATGAAAATCTGGAATGAGGCGTGGGAGGGCGGCTCCATCGCCGGGTGGGGCGCGGACATGATTCGCTTCCGGGAGTTGCAGGACGTCATGGTGGAGGCGGTACAGGAAGCGCGGAAAGAGGGCGGCGTCGAAATCCTCACGGGCGGGACGGATTCCTCCTCCAATACCGAGGACAAACTCTTCCCCGACGGCGACAATCGCTTTCTGGAATCGCTCGATTTTCTGAGCATCCACTATCAGGGAATGGCCCCGGCGTCCACGACAAAAAAATGGGTTGACCGCAAGAATCCGCGCGGGCGGGTGCGTATTTGGGACACTGAGTCATGGATTGCGAACTCGGATGACCGCATCGCCGCCGTCCTGCCGACGATGTACGCGGCGGGGCATGACCGGGCGGTGGGGATTCACAGCCAGCGCATTTGCAGTTCTGAGGCAGAAATCGAAGTGCGGACGCCGACCGGAACGGAGCGTCGCGTTATTACGCAGGCGTGGCCCGTCGCGTCGGCGGTCGGGGCATTGCAACATTTTGTCGGCAATAAGGAATTTGAGAAAATTCTCTATCACGGCTTGCCCTGGGTCTACCTGTTCCGCGACGCGAAAGACCGGAACGATGGGACCATCGTCGTCGTCGGCGATGTAGCCCCCGTATTTGGCGCGGGAAACGTCCTTTTCCGCAACATCCGCAGTTTGTCGGAAGTGAACGCGAAGAAATCGTTCGCCACGCAAATCGCGGCGGCGGTCAGCGGGAAAACATACGTTTCGGAGAGTGCCGCTGCCGATGCTTTGTGGAAGCCACGCGGACCACTGGTCGGCGTCACGCTGACCCTGCCGGATAATGGCGGCAGATTTCGGCTCCACGATTCCAGTGGCAACCGGATTCCGGTCCAAGGCGGCAAAATCGTTGTCCCGGTGGATGACCGGGGCTTTTATCTCAGAACCGACGGACGCCCCGGCTCCTTTGACGCGCTCGTCAAGGCAATGGCAACCGCCCGCGTCGAGGGACTGCAACCCGTTGATTTCGTCGTGCATGACCCTGTTGCCTCCGTCGCCGCCCAGCCGACGGTTCGCGTAGAACTGGTCAACATACTGAATCGCCCCGTCGAAGGGACGTTGTCCGTGCGCGTCGGCGCATTGACGTTGGGGGATTACCCGCGCCGCGTCCGCCTCGCGCCGTTTCAGCGGTTAATCGTCCCGGTCGCGGTGACGGGGGGCAAGAGCGACCCCGCCAATGAATACCTGTTGAGTGCTGCCTTCGATGCGGGTCAGGATGGTCGCGCCCTGCACTATGAGCGGATTCGTTGCAATGTCATCGCCCGCCGCACGGTGAAAATTGACGCCGATTTGAAGGATTGGGAAGGCGTCCCGCCGCAAACGATTCGCGGCGACGGCGTGATTTCCCGCACCGACGCCGAAATCGCGTGGAAGCCTTACGAAGCCTTTTCCGCATCCGCGAAAAAGGGATTGGCGACCGCCTACCTTGCCCACGATAACGATTTCCTCTACTTCGCCGCCAAAATCGCCGACGATACCGACGATGGCGGGACTCTGCGCTTTGAGAAGATGGATGACGACAGCTTCTTCTACCCCGAAGTGACGTTCCTCAAGGACGAAAAAACGGGACAACTCACCGAGTCGCGCTGGCCCGCCGGAGTGCGTCGTTATTCCTACGCGAAGCCCTTTATCTTGCCCTCCGGGGGCGACCCGATCTTCGATAACGTGCAAATCGGAATAAACGCCCTGCCGGACACGCAAAAGCCCTGGTATACCTTTCCCCCCGGAACGATGCGCGGCTTCACCGCGTACTGGACGACCGACTATGAATACGCCTTGAACACGGTCGCGCCTGCGTACGGCGGCGGGACGGAAATCTGGCGCCTGCGCCACCCGAAAATGCCCGATAAGCATTTCTTCCCGCGTCAGCCCAAATCCGCCAAAGACGGTCCGGTAAAGGGCGGCAAACTGGTGGTACGTCGCGTCGGCAACACGCGGATTGTAGAGTGCGCGATACCCTGGTCGGAAATCCCGGCGGCGAAACAGTGCCGCGATGCCGGACAGACCATCAAATTCTCGTTCCGCGTCAACGATAACGCCAATGTCGGCTGTATGGAACTGGCGAAAAATCGCTCCGTCTCCCGCAACAGTTTCCCCGCCTTCAAGGCGGATTGGAATGAACACTGGGCAAACGAGGTGGAATTTGGCTTTGAGAAGACGAATAACGGCAAGGACTCGCGCTGACGCCAACCGAATCCTCGAAAGCATCCATCAAGCAATGAAATCCCGCGACCTGCACTATCTGTCATCCATCATGATCTGTGCTTTGACGATGAGCCACACGCACGCCGCCGAGCCGGCCAAACTTCCGCCGCTGGCGTGCGCTGAATTGGGGCGTGCTGAAACTCGTGAAAAATGCGCCGGTGCCAACCCTTCCTGATAAATGAAACTATCAATAATGAAACTACCAATGGTCAAACCACTGCTGTCCATCACCACCCTCCTCGCCATTGCTGGCATCGCTTCGGCACTCGATCTGCCGATTCCAACCAGTGGCTATGAAGGCGACTGGCAAACCACCTTCGGCGTCAACATCAAGCAAGGCGGCGGCGAGCACAACGATGTCATGCGGGCGGTGATGATCCGCAGCAGCGAACCGACGAATGTGCTGTATCCAGGTGATTCGGCGTCGTTTACTTTCCAGGTGAGCAATCTGAGCGACCAGAAGATCTCCGCTAAGGGCGTGATCCGTATCGTGCGCTATGAGCTGATCACGGTGGCTGGCCAGGACATGTTCCACGTCGCGCCGCGCAAGCTTGGCGATGTCGGAAAAACCCCGGTGACGATCACGCTCGACCCCAAGGGCTGGCAGAACCTTGAGGTGAAGCTCGCCATTCCGGAAACTTTCGGTGGATACGGATTGGTGCTCGATGTTCATGGACAACCATCGCTGCTGCTCGGCGGCGTGGTGCGCGCCCTCAAGCCGGACGCGCCGCGCGATCCGAGGTTCCGCCGGCTCGCCATCGATCTCGAAGATCCGGCGGTAATGGTCCGCCTGGGCGCGGCACCGAACCGCGTCGGCATGTCGCCGATCAGTGCCAATGGCGACGACGCTGGCTATGAAGCGGAATACCAGCGTGTCTCAGCCATACTCCGCAATTTACATGCGGCAAAATTGCCGGTGACTATGGAATTCGGCCATGGCGTGCCCCCGGAAGGGAAAATCCATCCTTTTGGTCGCACTCGGAGTCATCTTGCGCAAAAGACCAAGGCTGGCGAGCTGCGTCCGTATGGCAGCCTTGATCCGAAAGAATCCGATGGCAAGGCGTACGGAACCAACGCCTACAGTGACTACGCCTGGCTTCCCGAATTCGATCCGGTGGCGAAGAAGAACATCAAACGTCTGCTGAAAGAATTCGCCTGGCCCAAGGGTCCTATCATCGCCGTCGATCTGTGGAATGAGCCCTGGAACGGCGCGTCGATCTCGGGCTGGATGGCTGATGACCTGCGCTACCGCGAGATCTTCACCGCCATGGCCGAGGCGGTCGAAGAAGTGCGCAAGGAAGACAAGGCAGAAGTCTGGCTGCTGAGCGGCGATTCGTCGTCAAACACCTTCGATAAGTTCTTCCCCGATGGCAAAGATACATTCCTCAAGTGGATGGATATCAGCAGCATCCATTACCAGAACACCGAACCGGTCACCACGGTGAAAGCCTGGGTAGATCGGAAGAACGCCGACGGTACGCCCAATCCGACGCGGGTCTGGGACACCGAAAGCTGGGTCGCCAACAGTGACGGCCGCATCGCCAGCGTCATGCCGACCAATTATGCCATGGGCATCGAGCGCGCCGTTGGCATCTGGTCGAACTGGGGGCGCAGCGTTCTGTGCATGACTAACGAGCCGACTATTCGCACTGCAAACGGCGAGCAGAAGATCCGCCAAACCAACGCCTGGTCCGTGACGTCCGCCGTCTGCGCCATGCAGCATTTCATCGGCAATCGGCCCTTCGAGCGCATCCTGTGGCAGGGTCTACCGTTCGCATACCGCTTCAACGGCTATTCAGATGCGCCCGAAGGCGGATGCATTGTGGTGGTCGGCGACACCGAAGCCGTCTTCGGTGCTGGTCGAGTGCCGTTTGGAACGGTAAAAAGTTTGGATGAGCTAAAAGTAAAGCACAACCTGTATCGCAAACTTGCGCAACTGCTGCCCGGTTCAGCGGAGCGCGTCGCGGCGGAAAAAGAGTGGAACACCCGGTCGCCGTACAGCGGAGTCACGCTCAGCCTGGCCGATGCCGGCGGTCGCTTCCGCCTCTTCGACTACAACGGTAACCGCATTCCGGCTGTCGGCGGACGCCTAGTGGTGCCGATTGATGACCGGGGTTTCTACCTCGCTACCGACGGCTCGGTGGGCTCGTTCGACGCGCTAAGCAATGCCGTCACCAAAGCCAGACTCGATGGCCTGATGCCAGTCCAAATCGTCGCCCACGATCCAACGGCGCCGATCGGCAAAGGCGGCGCGCTGCGTCTGACGGTGCGAAATCTCCTCGAACGTCCGGTTTCCGGCGCGCTGACGGTGCAGGTTGGTGCGTTGAAGGTGCAGGCTCCAGGCAAACTCAGCCTGGCGCCCCGCGAAGTGCAAGAGGTCACGGTGCAACTCAGCGGCACTGCGGATCTGGCGAATGCCTATGCATTGTCGGTCACTGTTGATGCGGGCGCCGACGGCATCGCACTGTCGAGCGAAATCGTGCGCTGCAACGTCATCGCCAAGCGCAGCATCACCATCGACGGCAAGCTCGATGAATGGCAGGGCGTGCTGCCGCAGACCATCACTTCGGACGGCAGCGTCGACCGCACCGATGCCGAAGCCGCGTGGTGGCCGGATAAGCCCTTCAATCCCACCGCCAAAAGTGGTCTCGCCACGGCGTGGCTGGCCTATGACGATAAGAACGTTTATTTCGCCACGCGCATCGCGGATGAAAAGCAGGCGCGCGGCATGATTCGCTTCTCGAACCGCGACGATGATGCCAGCTTCTGGCCAGCAACGGTGATTCCGCTCATCTACGGCAAGGACAAGGACGGTAAAGACGTTGTAACCGGTGAAGGTGCGCCGCTCACTTGGCCGGCAGGCGTGCGGCGTTATACCTACGCCACGTGGGCCAACCTGCCCTTCGGCGATGGCATCGACAGCGTGCAGATCGGCTTCAACGTCCGCGACGAGAACGACAAGCCGTGGTATCCCTTCCCCAAGGGCACCTATCGCCAGTTCACCGGTTATTGGGACACGGATTATGAATATTCACTGCACGCTGTGCGCGCCTCCAAAGGCGGGGGCACCGAGATATTCCGCCTTGGCCATCCGGATCTGCCGCATAAGCATTTTTTCGATCATTCGCCGCGCGCGAAGGGTGAGGGTGAAGCCGCCGGCAAGCTGGTGATCACCCACGTCGGCAACGTGCGTATCGTCGAATGCTCGATTCCCTGGAGCGAACTGCCGCTGGTCCAGGCGCGCATGCAGGCCGGCAAAACGGCAAAGTTCACCTTCCGCGTCAACGACGACGCCGGAGTTGGCTGCTTGGAGCTGCCTCGCGGGCGCAGCGTCTCGCGCATGAACGCGAAGGCCCTCAAGCCAGACTGGACGGTGCACTGGGCGAACGAAGTCGAGTTTGGCTTTGAGAAGAAGGAGAACGGCAAGGACTCGCGCTGACGTCAACCGAATCCTCGAAAGCATCCATCAACCCATGAAATCCCGCACCCTGCACCATCTGTCATCCATCGTGGCTTGGGCTTTGACGATGAGCCTCACGCTAGCCACCGTGCTGCGGGTCGAGTTTAAGGATCTCGGCGCACAAAAATGGCACGAGGACAAAACGGTCATCCTCGGCGACCTCGGCATCATCTGCGGCAACGGCGTGCAAAATGTGCAGCGCGTCTGCTGAAACAGTCTCGACACCTGGATGACCAGCGACATCCCCAGCGAAGCCCGCTGGCGTTCGCTGAACTGGGGCGTGCTCAAACTCGTCGCTGACGCTCCGGTTCCTACTGGACTTGTAAAATGAAATTTCGAATGAGATTCTTCACTTATCTCCTGCCACTTGCCGCTTCCCTCGGTGCCGCTGAGCGAGTCCTGCCGCCCGCGCCCGACGCGATTCCCAAACTCCCGATCACAACCGGCTGGCTGGGCAATTCGCTGCTGCGCGGCGGGCAGGCCGACTGGAAGGACAATAGCCAGACGTTTCTCCAACTTTACACCAGTGACCTGGCGGTGACGGGCGATGGGCGCGTCTACTGCACCACGACTTGGGAGGAGGGAGGACGGGCGGCGGGTATTTACAAGGAGGGCGATGCGCTGGAAGACATTCCGGGCTTCGGACTGGATTCCGGTTCCTCGGTGGCGGTGACGGACAAGCTGATGGCTTACGGACAAAAGGGAAAGATCGGCGTCTTCACGCGCGGGAAGGACGGGAAGCACGAGCCGGGGTCGGGGCGTCACATTACCTTCGATGCCACGCCCAATGCACCCAACGTCACGGGCGTTTGTCTTGATGAAGCGAAGGACATTGTCTATGCGGGCGATGAGTCGGGTGTCATCCGCTCGTTCCAGTTCAGTTCGGGCAAGGCGATCAATGCCGCAGGATTCGCCGCACCGCGCGTGGGGCAAATGCGCCTCGATGCCAGCGGCAACATATGGGCACTGCAAACGCGCGACGAAGCGACCTACACGCGGATCGCCGCCAAAGCATTTGGGAGCGAGCCCAAGGAAGGCCACGCGGTGGACGACGCGGTGGCTCCGTCGGGTGGGAAGGCTTCCTTCGAGGTCAAAGATGATGCGGGCTTTGTCGGGCTGGTATTCGAAAAGCTGTCCGCTGTCCATTCCGTGCGCTTCAGCGGGGCGGGCTTGACGACGCTCGTCGGAGCGAAACTCCAGGGTAGCACCACCGGTTCCGAAGGTCCGTGGACGGACATTGTGAAGATCGAATACGAACCAAAAGGCTGGCCCGAGACGGTGATTCCGCTGGACGGCACAGCCTGGCGCGCACTCCGCATCGCGGGCAGCAAGTTGGGTGTTGCGGGGCTGGGAGCCTTCACGCGGCAGCCTGCGGTGCCGGGCGCGGTGATCAAGTTCAGCCCGAGCGGCAAGCAGCTCGCGGTGATTTCCGAAGTCGCCCACCCGCTCGCCATCGCACTCGATCCGGCACACGACCGGCTGCTCGTTTTTGATAACTCTGCGGCACAACAAATCGTTGCCTTCACCGGACTCGCGGGCACGCCGCGCGTGGACAAGAGTTTTGGCGACAGTGGTCGCTTTGGTAAAAAGGGCGGACTGCCCGCCACGCAGGGACGCCTCGGTGATCAGTTGTTCGATCAGGCGCGAGGACTCGGAGTCGATGCACGAGGGAACCTGATCGTGTTCAATGTCGGCGGCAGCGGCATCAGCCAGAGCCGTTTGGAAAGTTACGCTCCCGGCGGGAAACTTAACTGGCGGATGGTGGGCATGGCATTCCTCGATAGCGCGGACGTTGATCCCGGCGCACCCGATGAAGCGTGGAGCTGCACCGCACACTATCGTCGCGACCCCGCCGGTCCGGACGGCGATGGCTGGCGGTTGATGGGGACATCCCTGGACAAGACCCGCTTTCCCGACGACCCGCGCGCCAATGGTGGCGGGGCGCAGACGCTCGGTGTTCGCCGCATCGGCGGACAGCGGTTTCTGTTCACCACCACTCAGTTTGGCAGTCAGGTCTCCGTCTTCCGCTTCGACGCGGCTAATGGCTTCAACGGGATTCCCTGCGCCTATCTCAGCGGCCTGCACTCCGCCCGTGAATGGCCGCCGCATCAGCCGCCCGGTTACGGACTCACCCTCTGGCGCGATGCGAGCGGCGACGGACAGTTCCAGGCGGCGGAATTCACGAAAGCCAGCGATCTCTCAATGTCGCCCGTGACCGTGGATGCCGCCGGCAACCTCTGGTATTTGCTGGAGAGGAAGTCCATCAGCGTGCTCGACGCTGGCAGCCTCGACGCCCACGGCGTGCCCGCATGGAGCTTCGCCACGGCGCGACATCTCGCATGGCCCGCCGCCTTTGCCGATCCCGAGCACGGCAGCATGCGTCGCATCGTGGTCGCGCCGGATGGCAAGTCGCTCGTGGCTTTTGGTTTCACCAAGGACTTGCCCAGCGTCATCGGGCACAACATGCCACTCGGTCGGCTCGCCGTGCGCTACGCCATCGATGGCACCACATTGCGCGAGACGCATCGCACCGTGTTGCCCTACGACGTGAATCTGCAAAACGCCAAAGGCGATCAAGGCTACGTCGCCACCACGGCTGGCGACTACATCTTCGTCGGCTACGAGCAACGCATGACCGTGCTCGTCTATAAAGCGGCCACGCTGGAACTTGTCGGACGTATCGACATCGGCCCGCAAAGCCAGACGCCGATCTTCGACGGCCCGCCGGAGTTGATCGTCTCGAAGCGCGGCGCGACCTACGAACTCTTCATGCCGCAATACACCGGCAATGCGACGACGGTTCTTACTTGGAAACCGAGCGACAATATCTGGCTGCCTGCGCCCACGGACCTGACCGCGACCAGAGTGGAGAACGCTGTCGAAGTCTCGTGGAAGTCGGCGACCAACGCCGTTGGTTGGCAGATCGAACGTCGCATGCTGGAACCAACCGGCTGGAGCGCGTGGAGGCAGGCAGGCGCACTGAAAACATCACTCACCACTTGGCGTGACCCCGCGCCGCCCGACAACGCCTGCGCTTACCGTCTCCGCGCACTTGGCGCGGACCAGTCAGCCTCGGATTGGTCGAAGACGAGCTACCTCCGCTAACGCTTACCGTGAGTATGTTTTAACGAAATCGTCACCTTATGAAAATTTTCGCTAACCAATGTCTGTTTATTGCCCTCCTGTGGGCACTGTCGATTGCCCACACGTTCGCCGCCGAGCCCGCCACTCTTCCGCCGTTGGTGGCGGGCAAGCTGGAGTGGAACTGGGTCGGCAATACCCATGCGGAGTTCGTCGATGACCAGCCGAGTGGCACGGGGCGCTGGGTGCAGAATTTCGTGGATGAAATCGAGGTCACTCCGGACGGCACGGTCATCGCCGGTTCCTTCTGGGATGAAGGCGGGCGCTGTCTTGGACTTTACAAAGATGGACGCCCGGCGAATCAGGCAACGGGGAAAAATAACCGTGGCGGCGGTCACAAAGGCTGTGGGTGGGGCACTCACAACACCGCGCTGACGGTGATAGGCGACCAGATTCTTGTGGCGAGCGGCGATGGCGAGTTCTATCGCTTCGGCTGGAAGCCGGGCGACATCGACAGCGTCCGCTGGCGCGACGGCACTCCGCACGAGCATCAGCCGAAGGACGGTGGTCAATTCGAGCGCATCATCATCGGGATGCACGCTCGCGGAGAGGAGGCCGCCGTCATCGTGAAGGGCGGTCGGGTGGAAATTCGTGCGCTGGCTGATTGGAAGATTCGCCGCAGTTTTCAGCTCGCCGGTGCCCAGGACGTGAGCTTCGCACCGGACGGTTCGTTGTGGTTTCTCACCGGCACCAATCTCGTGCAGACGCGGCCCGATGGCACGCTGACCGGAATTGAAATCACAGACGCGGGTGTTCCCGGTGCGCTTGCCTTTGCGCCCGATGGCACCTTGCTCGTGTGCGACAACGGTCCGCGCCAGCAGGTGCGGTTTTACGACGTGCAGGGCAAAACTCCCAAGTTGCTCCGCACTTTTGGACAGGAAGGCGGACTCAGCGCGGGCACGCCGGGCAAACCGCTGCCGGACAAACTCTTCGGTCCCACCGGCGCTGGCATGGACGCGGAGGGCAATCTGTATGTCGCGCTCAGCTTTGACTCACGGAATCCCACCGGCGGCTGCGTCATTCGCAGTTTCGACCGCAGCGGCAAGCTCCGCTGGGAATGCGCGAACTACGCCTTCTCCGTCGTTTACGATGCCGTGCCGGTCGCAGGCGGGCTGGAAGTAATCGGCCCGCGCGAGGTTTTCTTTTTGCCAACGGATGCCAAACCCGGCGCGTGGACGTTGCGTGCGCTGACAGTGGATCCGGCGACGCAGCAGCAAGACCCGCGACAAGCCAAAATGCTCGTGCAAGCGACCACGGCGGTCCGCGACCTCGCGGGGCAGCGTTACCTTTTTACATGGGGCAGTGGTGGCAATAGCCCGTTGGAAGTGACTCGTCTCAATGATCACGGTTTGCTCGGCAAACACGTCGCCACTATCGCGCCGATGGATGGTGTCTGGGCGTGGGAAGTGGATGCGGAAGGCCACATCTGGCGCGAGGCTGACGCGGGAACGAAAATCGTCCGGCATCGGTTCCTCGGGGTGGAATCCAACAATCCACGCTGGGATCTGGTCCATCCGGAAACATGGTCTGCACCCGCTGGAATGACCGAAGTATGCCGCCTCGCCTACGACACGAAGGCCGATACGCTCTTCCTCAGTGGTTACACTTCTGAGTTGCCCAAGCCCAAGGGGCACTGGGGTCTCAGCGGCGACGCTTTGGTCCGCGTGGACGGGTGGATGCGTGGCCAGCAGACGGTCCGCTGGACCGCTCCGCTACTGCCCGACGATGCCAAACTATCGCCCAAGGCCATCTGCCATGCAGGAGACTACATCTTCGCCGCCGCCTGTCAGCCGACCGCCGGCCAGCGGGGCATCATCTACGTTTACAGTGCCGCCGATGGAAAACTCGTAGGCCGCATCAGTGGCGGAAAAGAATATACCCAGCGGACCGGCTGGATCGATCTGAGCCACGGTCTGCGGGTTCGCCTGTTGCCAGACGGTCGATACTGCCTCACCCAGGAGGAAAACTTCCACGGCAAAGTGCTTGTGATTCTGTGGACACCAGCCGCCTAAAATGAACCTGACTCGAATTGTGAAACACCAACTAATTATGAAACACCAACTAAACATTCATCGCCGCCTTCCTCTTTGTCCTCCAGAACTCTGTGCTGAAAACCCGGAACCGGAATTTTGCGCGGAGATGGGGAGGACGCAGAGAAAGCGGAACTTCCACTTTTACGCGATGCGAACATTTGCCCTCTTCATGTTACTGGCCTCGGCCACTCTCAGTCTGGCAGCCGACCCCACCGCCACCAATCTGCCCGCAGACTGGACGGCTACGGACCTCGGCACGGTGCGCAAGGCGGGCGCGGTGAGCTACGATGCCGCCACCAAGGCGTTCACAATCCGCACCATCGGCGAGGTGACGGAGCAGCGCGGCACTTTTGCTTTCACACGGGTGAAAGGTGATTTCGTCGCGACGTGCCGGGTCACGGCGGCTTCGCAGAAATCTGTGGGTGTGGGGCTGATGGTGCGGACGAGCACGAATTCGGACGCGCGCTTCCTCAAGAACGCCTTCAATGGCTTCCGCTTCGGTAATGGTCCGGCGATGACGGCCCGGCAGACGGATGGCGTCGCGGCGTGGCAGCCCGGCGACATCGCGCACGTCCAGACGTTGCCGTGCTGGTTGCGCGTCATCCGTCACCGAGACAGCGTGGCGAGCTACTACTCGGCGGATGGGAAGCAATGGAACCTGATGCACTTCGGCGGCGTGCGGTTCAGCCCCGGACTGCCGGAGGAAGTGTTGGTCGGCGTGGTGAACGCTCAACACGACAGCAATGAACTGGAGTCGGCGACACTCGACAGCTTCAGTCTTGAGCAGCCGGTCAAGCTGCCTTACGTGACGTCGTGGCTCGGGAACTCGTTCGCCTCACAGTATTATCAAGGCCATGTGCAGATGCAGATCACCGGGCTGTGTCTCGACCGCTCTGGCAAGGAGCCGCGCCTGCGCGTGACGGGACAAAATGAAGGGCTCGACTCTTCGGTCTATGATCTCGAGGGCAATCTGCTCTGGATGTATCAACTCAAGAACGGCGGTAGCAGTACCATCGCGGCGGATGGAAAATTCATCTTCGAAGGCTCGGGCGGCAATTGGAACGGCACGACGATGCTGGAGCGGCTTGATCCGTCCAATACTTCTCCCAATCCCGACTCCGCCAGGAACCAGGTGCCCGGACTCTCGGGCAAACTGAAACATATCACGGGACTCGCGGCGGGCGACGGCAAGGTCTATGTGGCGGAAGCCTACGACGAGCGCGTGATTGTTCTGGATGCGGCCAGCCTCGCGGAAGTCGCGAGCTTCCGTTCGCCGCGCGCCGGTCGGATCGTGCTTGATGGCAAGGGCGGCCTTTGGGTCGGGCAACGTCCCGGCACCGCGCCCGAAACGCCGCAGATTCCGGCGGCGGATGGCAAGCCCGGCGTGGACGGCACTTCCCTCGAATCACGTCCCGACGGCAAACTGCCGGACCGCGAGCATCCGGGGAAGATTCATTACTTCACCGTAGACGGGAAGCAGGTGACGGAACGCACCATCACTCTCGACAGCGTTGTGGAGCCGGGCCAAATGGCCGTTCATCCGTTGACCGGCCATCTCTACGTCTGCGACGCCGGGCCGAATCAATGCATCTGGATATTCGACGCCCAAGGCAAGCCCGCCGGCCGCTTTGGCGCACTCGGCGGCGTGTATAAAAACAAAATCGCGGGCCGCGTGGACGCCGCGCATCTCTACTTCCCGCGCGCCATCACCTTCGACGACACCGGCTGTCTCTACGTCGCGATGGTGCCACGCATGGGTTGGACGGGCGGCGCGTTGCTCCGCAAGTACGATCCGACCGGGAAGAAGATTGTGTGGGAGCGACAGGGGCTGGAGTTCCAGGAAGCGGCCGGTGGCGATCCCGGCACCGATGGGGTGGATGTCTATACGCAGATTCATCGTTACACGATGGACTTCAGCAAGGGACCCGGACAGGAAGCGGTTTACAGCGCGCTGACGTTCGATCCGTTCACCTATCCGGCGGACAAGCGCAACACCAGCAACGGCGGTGCCGTCAACGCGACCGTCGTACGGCGCATCGGTGGCAAGCGCATCCTCTTCCTGCACGAACATGCTCGCAACGGCGAGATCATCTATCGCTTCAAAGAAGGCAGCGAGATCGCCATTCCATGCGGACGGGTGTCGAATAACGGTCTGTGGATTGATAAGAACGGCGATGGGAATAGCGACCCGGACGAGGTCGGCCCCAAGCTCGCGGTTTTTGCCCAATGTTGGACGGTGGACGCCAACGGCGACATCTGGAGCAGCGGCGCGCAGGCAGTGCGCTGCTGGCGCAACCAGGGTCTGAACGAACACGGCGTGCCGATTTACACGCAGGAACCAACGGAGACTTACGAAGTGCCCGCGCCGTATACCGAGGCCACCCACGTCATCTACGACGCCGCGCTCGACCGCCTTTTCATCGGCGGCTTCACGAAAGACCGCCCGAGGGACAGTAACGACCACGGCGGCAGCGTGGGTTCGATGCTGAGCGGCTTTGCAGATGTCCGCGCGAGCAAAGGCCTCGGCAAGCGTCTCTGGCAACGGGACGTGCCCTACGAAGCGGGCACGACCGGCGGTGGCAATGAGGCCAACAACTTCTTCTGTGCCAGCTATGCCGGCGACACCAAGGGCGGCTACTTGTTCATCGGCGGACTAAGCGAGCGCGGCGTGAAGAAGACTTCCATCCATGCACTCGATCCGAAGACCGGCGAGATGGCACAGCGCTTCCTACCTGGTCCGGAGGTCGCCGGTTACTGCGGCTGGTTCGACTTCAACAATGCCATCAACGCCATGAAGCGCAAGGACGGCGAATACATCCTCTTCGCTGAAGATGACGGCGCGCAAAAGGTGAACATGTTCCGTTGGCGACCGGAGGCACCGCGATGATAGATAAAATGATCAACCCTATGACACATATACCTGCGCCGACCTCGGCATCATCCGCGGCAACGGCGTGCAAAATGTGCAGCGCGTCTGCTGGAACAGCCTCGACACCTGGATGGCGAGCGATATACCAAGCGAAGCCCGCTGGCGCTCGTTGAACTGGGGCGTGCTGAAACTCGTCACTGGAAAGTAAAGCTTCGAATGAAATTCGCTATCCAACATTGTCTGTCAATTGCCCTTCAATGCTTGCTTCTTCTGTCGATCACACTGCTTCCCGCAGCCAGTCTTACCGATGAGAGGTGGCAAAGTGCTGACCTCGGCCAGCCCGGTGCGCCAGGCAGTGCCGTTCAACAGGGTGGACTCTGGACGATCAAGGGAGGCGGTGCAGACCCGTTCTTTGGGGTTACTTTATTTTCCGGGGAAAATTGTACGCTTAGGAAGCCTCGATTCTCCCGAGCAAAGGCTCTATCCTGGAAGGAGCCATCTGTACTCGCCCATCAGCAGGATGTGGTCCCGGAGCATCGGGGAGAGGTACGGTAGGTATTGCTCTGGGATCGGGGCATTTCTCTCCTTCAGACGCTCAATCGCTTTTTGCAGATAAACGTTGTTCCAGAGCACGATGGCTGCGACAATGTTGAGGGAGAAAATCGCCCGTTCAATCTGTCCAATCTCATGAAGCACCCAGGCGACGTTGTTGCAATTTGGGCAGGCCGCAAGGCGAGCTAAAATCAGTGAGTCGCTACGCTACCTTGGCGTACCGAAGTGGCAGGCGAGAGCGAACAGCGCGTCATCCAACGCCCCTTACCCTTACCCTTACCGGTGATCCTGAGTCCCAGTTGCTTTCACTCATCTTATCCGCGTTGCCGATGGTGCGAAGGAAGTAAGTGGGGGTACAACTCCATGCATGACAGTAACTATTGACAAGATGGCTACCATACGGGGATAGCCGCTCCTCCTCTGGCTTGAACACCTCCCAGAACGTTGTCGCACCATGCTTCACCATCGCGCCCCAATAAGTTCGTAAAACACCGAGTGCCTGTACATCTCGCCCACATGTGTAGAGGGCATCTACGACGTGATGCCATAGATAGGGACCTGCCGGGCGCACTGCTTCGACAGTCTTATCCAGCGTGTCGAACAGTGCTGCCGCCTCCTTTGAGTCGCGGGGCACTCCTGCGAGTACCATCCACACCTGCGTTGCCCAGGAAACCTGGCGGTCCGGTCCGCTGACATATAAACCGGTGTCCCTATCCCGTAGATTTTCCCGTGCGGCGGCAGCCATTCGGTCAGCAGTTAACTCCAGGCGAGAGGCTTGTTCTTCATCTCCGAGCAGGCGCAATAGTTCCCCAGTGCGGCGTGTAGAGTATACGAGGATCGCGTGCAACCCCGCAGTCTTGTGCAATTCCGGGTGCCAGTCGAGGAACAGCCACTGGTCACCGGGATCGCGGAATAGTCCCGTCTTCGGGTCCACAAAATCAAGGCAGTAATCGAGTTGGTGCAGTGCGACGGGCAACAAATCTCTGGCTAACGCCTTGTCGCCGCTCGCATTGGCGTAATCTAACAGAGTCGGTCCGAACATCGCCGCGTAATCCAGTATGAAATTATGTCCGATGACTGGCACAGGGCGTTCGTAGATACAGGCAGGAACGACACCATCTTCTCGTCGCGCGAGCCCGGCATGAAGGAGCAGGCAACGCTTTACGAGGTCATAATCCTTGAAGGAAACATAGTTCGCGAGTGCCTGGAGGCGCAGGTCCCCTATCCAGAGACGACGGTCACGTTTGGGACCATCCTCGAAAACGGTTTGCATGCACTGACGCAGAGTATGCACACTGACGCGGTCCAACTCCTGGTCAATTCCGTCAAGGGGAATCTTGCCCAGATCAGGTCCAGCACTAGTGACGGTCTCGCAAGCGATATCGGCAATTGTCACCCTGAAATCCAGGGAAGTAGCGACAACATCAATGCGTAGAAAACGAAACGCATACCTTCTGGGAAGCCTTACTTCGGCCGGGAGTTCATCAATATCTATTTGCACGTCCTGCAACCAGGCACGACTCAAACGACCGGGGTAGGGGTCGAACGGTTCAACGACCTCCGCCGGTACTTCGCCAAAGACAAGCCGTAACCTGACCGGGGAGTCATTGTACCACTGGTCGCATTCGAGTTTGAGCCTTAAATAGCCAACCCGATGCTCGGCAAAGTCGAGCGTGACGCTGTCGCCTTTGCCCATAGCAACGTTGCTTAGGTTCGCCAAATCTATGTCTGTGGCATCGCTGACAGCCCATCCCTGAAAGGCAGTTACGTCCGGCGTAATCGAGACCGCACTTGTCGGATGAATCTCTTCGTAGTGTAGTTTCGGAACCAACGATTCTGCTTCCGAGATCCACCGCGGGCAGTTGACTAACCATTGTGGCGCAATCACGCCATTTCGTTTTTCATCCATATGTGTAACCCGAATTCTTACTCTGACTCCTGGCGCGTCAAAGACAAATTGTATTTGCGTGGGAGGTGCTCGAAGCCATCTTCGCTTATAGGGATTATGACGAAGCATTTCATAGGGTTGTTTTTACAGCATCGAATACATCCAGCCCGAGAGGGAAAGGACGAGCACCGTATCTTCCAACAGTGCCCGGACCCGGCAGTCGATTTATCAGATTTACTGTGCCCTCGCAGGGTCGCCGGGGTATAGGTGGCAATCAATGTCCCCCGCCGCGTCTCGACGTATAGCATACCATCATTCACTGAACCCGAATTTTGAGTTTAAGTCGGTCGGTCGTCCTGATGTGAAATGAAGTCGCCAAACTTTATTCCTACCAAAGGACGACCTCCCATGCTCATAAATGAATCACTTAAACGAACCCCTTGCAAAGATAGAGCGACAGGGCGCGGATCGTCGTTCTCCATCAGATTTTCGCAACGAGCGTGGCATAAAATCAATGCGTCGGTGCCGATTTGGATCCCAATACCGATTTTCGCGAGAGGCTCCAGCAATAATTGTTTATTTATTTCATTTTCTGGCTATATTTATGATGCCGAAAATAAATTTTTGGCGCGATTCGTGGTGTTATTCTGGTTACTTTACCGAGTGTGTTGACAGAGGACCGGATCTCGCTCCCGTAAAGCGACCTTCCGCAAGTAACCGACGAACGGACCGGGAGAATTAGTCCGCGCTCTGGCGATACCGAAATGTCACTGGGAACGTCCGCTTCTGCGCGGACAGAAAAGGAGGGGACATAATGGGTGAATCACCTATCCCCGCATCGCTACAGTTTCTGAATACGACGGAGTCATCCCTGCAGAAATTGCTCCTCTTCAGTGTCGAGTGCGCCCGGTTAGCACCGACGGGGCACAACTGTCAGCCCTACCGGTTCCAACTCGGACCGGACTACGTGGATGTGTGGACCGATCCGTCGCGCATTCTCCCCGTCATCGACCCGGACGAGCGGGAGATGACCATGAGTTGCGGCGTCGCCCTGTTTTTCCTGCGCCTCGCTTTCCGGTACCGGGGGCGATGCGAGACCGTGGAGATACGACCCGATCCGCTCACCCCCCACTGGATGGCGCGCGTCCGTCTCGGCGAAACGACGTCCAAAAACGAAGACGACTCACGACTCTTCCATGCCATGCGTCGCCGCCATACGAACCGGCTCCCGTTCTTTCCCGGCGCGGTGCCGGACGGATTACCCGAACGACTGATACGGGCGGCAGAGCAGGAGGGTGGCTGTTTGCAGGTGATTGGCACTAAGTCGGAACGCGCCGCTACCGCCCGTCTGGTCGGCGAAGGCGTGCATGCGCAGTCTGGTTCGGTAGCGTTCCAGAAGGAAATGGATGGTTGGTCTCCCCGGTTACGCAAGAACGGAACGGGCGACATTTTCCATCATTCCGCCGAGATGCGCGGCATCCTCACCCACGGCGACATGGTCGTGACTACCCTGAACGGCGGCGAGTTCCTGGCGCGACGCGAACAACTGCTCGCTACCGAAGCCCCCCTGTTGGTGATGCTTGGCACCGTCGGCGATACATACCACGACTGGCTCAACGCGGGACAGGCACTCGCTCGCGTGCTCCTGCTTGCCGCCGCGAGCGGGGTAAACGCCACGTACCTGAACCATCCGATTCAGGTAGAGCACTTACGCCCGTTGCTTCAGGAAGCGATAAGGATGCAAGCGCATCCGCAGTTATTGCTGGCGATGGGATACGCCCCCGCCGTGAGTACCGCCACCTCCCGCCGCCCGCTTGAGGAGATTCTGGTGGAGGCATGATGGAACGATGATCCAAACATCCGACAATCGGTAATTTGGATTGAACGCCATAGCGGACTTCTGGTCGCTATACACAATACGCCAAAAAGGGGACGCTACACAGCAACTCCCGACGTAAATTGACAGAAATAGAAATTCGGAGGCTTATATGAAACTGATAACTCTGTTTGCAACCATGGTAACAGCAACCCTGCTCCTTACCACCCCCTCTGTCGCCCAACAGCACGACAGCGGCACAGACTCCAAATCCACCCCACAAAAAGGCATGGCGGGTATGATGAAAGGCGGTATGAAACAAAAATGTGCGATGATGATGCAAAATCATCAGGCAGCACAGTCCGGCAATGCGGCGCAGGACGTTCGACTCCAGAAACTCACGGACACGATGAATCAGGCATCCGAAGATCGAAAGATGGACGCGATGGCGGCGGTCGTCACCGAACTTGTCGCGCAACGCTCCACCCGCGCGAAAATGACCGACCAAATGCAATCGCAAATGATGGCACACATGGGCGAACATATGCAGTCGGGGAGCCATGCCGCGATGATGCAGTGTCCGATGATGCCCTCCGGCAAACCCGGCGGCGGCGGGATGAAACCCGGCATGATGATGCCAAAAAAACAGTAGCAACGTCGAGAGCGTTTGTAAGCCGGAGGGAGTGGTAGTCGTTCATGGCAACACGGACGAGATGGCGGGGGCGCGCGGGAGATTCGCACCCTCACCATAAAGACGCACCGCGAATCCCACGCGAAAACGCTACAGGATTCGGAACCCCGTCTCATAGCGGAACTGGATGTATAGCGATGAGACTACTCCGCCCCTGCTTACGAGTGACTGAGGGCGGAGTGTTTTGGGAGACCAACACGGTTGCGATTTCGATTACCAAATAACCCATAGCGGGCTATTTGACGGGGGAACAAGCAATGTCAATTGGGAAAGTAGTCGAGCCGAAGATTGCTACGGGATCAAAGAACATGGCGGGTCACCCGATGAAATATTCGCCACCGGAAATGCTAAACCATAACCACAGCGGGGGGATGACACACGATATGAGCGACCCGGCGATGGCGGCGGGCATGGAAGCGGACATACGCCTCCGCTTCTTTGTCGCACTCGCGCTGTCGGCGGTGATCGTCCTCCTTTCCCCGATGGGAAAAATGCACAGCCTGATTCCGTTATCCGTCGCCGTCCGTTCCTGGTTGCTTCTCGCGCTCACTACCCCAGTCGTCTTCTGGTGCGGCTGGATGTTTCTTTCGGGAGCCTACCACGCCCTGCGCTCCCGCAAACTGGACATGGCGGTGCTGATCGCGGTCGGTGTGCTGGCGGCGTATCTCGCGTCCGCGTACCTGACCGTGGTCGGCTCCGCCGACCTCTTCTATGAAGCGGCGGCGATGCTGGTGACGTTCGTGCTGTTCGGGCACTGGATGGAGATGAAATCCCGGCGCGGAACTTCTGACGCCCTGCAAGCCCTGTTCAAACTGGTTCCCCCTAAAGCGCGGGTGGTACGGGGCGGCGTGGAGAGCGTAGTGCCCACGGCGGAGATCGTCCGTGGGGATATTCTCGCGCTCCGTCCGGGCGACCGCATTCCCGTGGACGGCGAAATCACAACCGGCGAAACCGCAGTGGACGAGGCGCTGGTCACCGGCGAAAGTCTGCCCGTGGAAAAGAAACCGGGCGACGCCGTGATCGCGGGGTCCATTAACGGCGCTGGATCGGTTCAGTTCAAGGCGACCGGGGTCGGCGAGGAGACGACGCTCGCGCGTATCGCGCGTCTCGTCGAGACGGCGCAGAACTCGAAAGCACCGGGGCAACGGCTCGCCGATAAAGCCGCCGCCTATCTCGTCGTGCTGGCGGTGAGCGTCGGCGTCATCACGTTCGTCGCATGGCGATTCGGGGGCGGGGCGTCTTTCCTGACCTCGCTGACGTTCGCTATTTCCGCGCTCGTCATCGCCTGCCCGGACGCGCTCGGTCTCGCGACCCCGACAGCGGTGGCGGTAGGGACGGGGCTGGGGGCGAAACACAATATCCTCATTAAGGACGCGGCGACACTGGAAGGCGCGGCACGCATTTCCGCCGTGGCACTCGACAAGACCGGCACGCTCACCGAGGGCAAGCCGCGCATCACGGACGTGGCAGTGGCGACGGGAACCACGGAGGACGAAGCACTGCGCCTGCTCGCGGCGGTCGAGCGCGGTTCGAGTCACCCGCTGGCGGTCGCCATTTTAAGCGAGGCGAAGGAGCGAAACCTGACAATGCCGGAAGGGGTGCAAGGGTTCGAGAACGTTGCGGGTCACGGTCTCAAAGCCGCCGTGGAAGGGCGACAGGTCCTCGTCGGGAACGTCCGCCTGCTCACCGGAGCGGGCGTCGATGTGACGCCGATACAGGAACATCTTGACCGTCTGATGTCTGCCGGTCGGACCGTCATCCTGCTGGCGGTAGATGGAAAGGCGGTCGCGGTGGTCGGGGTGAGCGATCCCGTCAAACCGTCGGCGAAGCGTGCCGTGGCGGAACTTAAGAGGATGGGCATCCAGATGGCACTCATCAGCGGGGACAACAAAGTCGTCGCGGAGGCTGTGGGCAAGGAGGTCGGCGTTGACATCGTGTTCGCGGAAGTGCTACCGGAAAACAAAGCCGAATATGTGAGACGGCTCCAGGGCGAGGGCAAGTTTGTGGCGATGGTCGGGGACGGAGTGAACGATGCCCCGGCACTGGCGCAGGCGGAAATCGGCATCGCCATCGGTGCCGGGACCGACGTTGCCATCGAGGCGGCGAAGATAGTGCTGATGAAGTCCGACCCGCTGGACATCGTGAACGCGATCCTGTTATCGAAGGCGACCGTTCGGAAGATGAAGCAGAACCTGATATGGGCGAGCGTCTACAACCTCCTCGCTATCCCGGTGGCGGCGGGCGTTTTCTACAACTCGCTCGGCTGGTCCCTGCGCCCGGAAGTTTCCGCCCTTCTAATGTCGGTCTCATCGATCATCGTCGCTACCAACGCCGTGATGCTCCGCCAATCGGAAAAAGAAATGCTGGTCTGAGCGGCACACAGTTGTGAAAAACCGGAGCGACTGTATATTTGACAATAAGGAGACGAACCATGGAAACAATGCGAGCCTGTGTATTTCACGGCAAAGATAACATCTGTGTGGAGGAAGTCGCCCGCCCCCGCGCGGGCGTCGGCGAGGCGGTGATACGGATCACGCTCACGACCATCTGCGGGACCGATCTGCATATCCTGCGCGGCGAGTACCCGGTGAAGCCCGGACTCGTCATCGGGCACGAGCCGGTCGGTGTGATCGCGGAACTCGGCGCGGGAGTCACCGGATACGAGATCGGCGACCGCGTGCTGGTCGGCGCGATCACCCCGTGCGGTCAGTGTCACGGCTGCCTGTCCGGGCATCTTTCGCAGTGCGGGCACGGCGACGGCTACGAAGCCATCGGCGGCTGGCGGTTCGGCAATACGATCAACGGGGCGCAGGCGGAGTACCTGCTCGTCCCAAACGCCCAAGCCAACCTGGCGAAGATCCCCGACGAACTGTCCGACGAGCAGGTCATTTTGCTGGCGGACATCGCCTCGACCGGCTTCAGCGGCGCGGAGTCGGGCGGCATCAAGATCGGCGACGCGGTGGTCGTGTTCGCGCAGGGTCCCATCGGGTTGTGCGCGACGGTCGGCGCACGGCTGATGGGCGCATCGCTGATTATCGGCGTGGACGGCGACGACACGCGCCTCGCGATGTCGAAAACCATGGGAGCCGATGTCGTGCTGGACTACCGCGCCGTGGACGTGGTCGCGGAGGTGAAGCGGCTGACCGGGGGCGGCGCGGACGTGACCATCGAGTCGCTCGGAACGCAGGAAACGTTCGAGAACGCCCTGCGCTCGCTCCGACCGGGCGGCACCCTGTCGAGCCTGGGCGTGTACTCCGGCAAACTGCAAATGCCCTACGACGCGTTCGCCGCCGGTCTGGGCGATCACCGTATCGTGACCACGCTTTGCCCCGGCGGCAAGGAGCGGATGCGCCGCCTGATGGAGACGGTGCGGCACGGGCGCGTGGACCTGACGCCGCTCCTGACACACACGTTCGCCCTGGACGACATCACCGACGCCTACGCGCTGTTCGGCGACCGCAAAGACGGCGTGCTGAAAGTCGCCGTCAAGCCGTAGTGTCACACCCGCGTCGTTACCTCACCCAGACGATCCAGCACCGGGCGCGGCGCGAGTAAGACGTTTTTCGTCGGGTACCCTCTGGGTGGCGGACGGCGGCACTACAGCGGAGCGGAACGGGAGGGAACAACCCTCCGTTCCGCTGGAAACGCAGTTTCTGCGATCACGTTGCATCGGTGTTTGGGGCGGTGCCGGTGTATAATTGTGCTATGCCCGCCTTAGACCGATACCACCACGTTGTCCGCGCCGCGCTTGTCAAGGATGGCTGGACGATTACGCACGATCCGCTGACTCTGGAACTTGAGGGAGATCGGCTTTTCGCGGATTTAGGTGCGGAGCGGCTTTTGTCGGCGGAAAAGGGAACGCGTAAGATTGCCGTCGAGGTGAAGACGTTTCGCGGTCCGTCGCCGCTCACCGATTTGCAGGAGGCGATGGGGCAGTATCTCGCGTACCGCATTCTGCTCCGGCGCATTGACCCGGAGCGCGAACTGTTTATCGCTGTGCCGCAGGATGTGCTGACGACGCTGTTCCGCCGTCCGGTGGGGGAGGGCTTCTTGACCGAGGAGCGCGGCAAGGTTTTCGGTTACGACATCATAAACGAGGAGGTAGTAGAATGGATTCCGAACGACACGACAACGACGCCCTGATCATCGAGCAGGTTTTGAACGAAACCGCCCGCTTTTATGCGTTCCCCGACAAGTTTCAGACACAGACCGTGTTCGACCGCGCCGGGGGGCACTTCCTCTTGCTGGACGAAGGTTGGAGCGGCTACGAGCGCGTTCACCGCGTTTGGGCGCACGTTGACCTGCGCGACGAGGGCGTATATGTGCAGGAAGACCGCACCCAGGACGGCATCACGCAACACCTTGTCGCGGCAGGGATTCCCCGCGAACGCATCGTTCTCGCCTTCCAACACCCGGCGCGGCGCGACTAAAGCGTTTTTTTGTCCTACGCGGACGGCGGCAACAGGGTACCCTCTGGGTGGTTGCATCGTTGTTACCTGCGGTGCGGGGAAGGTTTTTTACTACGTTTTGGCGAACCGTTGTTTGATTATGCCCGTGCAACTAAAAAAAGAAGAGATACCCACGCCGTATACGTCGGTCATACCTCCCGTGCAAAGCACGCAAAATACCGCGCCTGTTGCGGTCGGGAAAGTAGCGTCTGCACCGGTTGTTACCGCGCCACTGCGCCGTGCGAAAAAGTTTTTCGTTAGCCGGATTTGGGCGTTACTTCTGCGTCGTGGCAAGTCTTCCGTTGTTGCCTTGTTCATCGCGGTCAACGCGGCACTCGCTTGGCTTTTGGTAGGTGTGCTAATCACGGCGCAGGGTTCGGCTCCGTTACCGGTTGTCACGCCGACAGCGACGACGGGCGCGTTGACGATTCCGGTTCCGATTATCGCGGCGATAATCACGCTGTTAGGGCAGGGGACAATCGCGTTCTTCGCATGGAAGCAGTTTCAGAAGAACTACGAGCAGAAGAACCGCGAGATTAAAGACCGCGACGACCAGTTCAAGAAAGCCGAAGACAACAAGGCGGAGCAGTTTGACAAAGCCGAAGCAAATAAGTTGGCGCAGTTCCGAAGCAAGGAGTTGCAAGACCAGTTCGGCGACATACAGAACCGCCTTGCCGACGAATCCCCTGTAGTCGCGGCGTATGCGGCGCACCGTCTTGCCAAGTTCGGTAAGACAATGACCGATGAAAGTAAGCCGAAAACCGCAGAGAATTGCCCCAACTTCATTGACGCCGTAGGACAACTTGCTACCGCGCTGTACCTCGAACCGAACCCGGCGATACGCAAGGCGATTCGGGAAGCATTCAAGAACCTGATTGCGTTCGCCAACACGAATGGCGACGACCAACCCCTGCTCCACGCGCTTATCGAACGTCTCGCCGACGCAAACCGTACGGCGAAAGACGGCTTCATTAAGGCTTTCGCGGAATGGGTTGCAACTCGTGACGAATGGAAGGATATGGAACATCTACACTATAAGGATATGGAACATCTACACTATGTAGACGGGCAGGGGATAAATAGAGCAGATGGTGGTGAGTTCTTCGCAATAAAAATCAGTTTTTACAATCTTCTATATTCTCTTAGCCAGTTTGATAGCAGGGAGGAGGTCAACGAAAACATACTCAAATCCTTGACAAACTCGCTAAAGCCTTTCGGTTTGTTGGATGCAGAGCAGGAAAGAAGTCCTTTCGACAGATACAGAGACGAATCAGAAGCAAGACAAAAAATAATGAATGGTGAGGAAAAAGCCAAGTTTGCAATTGATACTTTTTCCAATATTCAATCTACCGCGCAACAGTTGATTGACACCCGTGACGCGCTGGCAGAGGCATTGTTGGCACTAAATGAAGCATATTTGACCGCAACTGATGACGCGCCGGTGTTGCGAAAGTTTCACCTTCGGTTGAATGACTGTTTTTTAGCCGGTGCAGACTTGTTTAAGGTAAATCTACAAGGTGCGTTTTTAGGAGGTTCCTATTTACAGGGAGCAAGTTTTTGGTTCGCAAAGTTGCAGAACGCTCATCTGTACAACACAATGTCACAATTTACTGATTTCAGCAGGGCGGACTTAACGAATGCCGATTTTAGCCTTGCCCATTTAGAAGGAGCGCATCTGACAAAGTGTAAAATGAAAGGAACGAAGTTATATGGCATCTATTTTTCCACGAAAGATACGACAGATTCTCAGCCGACGACCTTTTCACAAGATTTTATATACAACACTTTAGAAAGTGCTGATTTCACATCTGTTGGCAAAACCTCAGATGAGGCAAATGATCGGACTAATGCTCTAAAAACACTACTTGAAATGCAACATAATCAAGAACATATTCACGATTTTGAAGAGAATTGTTAGTTTTATGTTTTATGTTTTATGTACTTCATTTATCCCCCGTCGCGGAATCTGTGATACGTTTGCCGAAGTCTATAGGGCGTCTCGCGGAATCTATAGCCTGCGTCTCGAAGAAAATATAGCCCGTCGTGGAATTTATAAGGTGCGTCGCTCGATATTTATGCCGTATTACTAAATCTATAACGCACGTCTCGAAAGGTTTATCATGTCTACCTATGGTTTGAACCTGTTCCCCCCGACAATGCAGGGCTTTATCGCGCACTGGACGCAGGTCAACGCCACACTCGGTGCGTCCCCCCTACTGCTCAAAAACGGCTACACACTCGCTACGTTCACCGCCGACCGCGCCGCGATTCAGTCCGCGATTGACGCCGTTATCCCCGCCGTCAACACCGTGCAGGGCGCGATTGTTACCCGCGACACCGTGAAAACCGCGATTCGTCTGCGCCTCGTGCAGTTCCGCGCCGCGATTGCCGCCAACCTCCCCGGCACCAAGTACGCCGGTATGCTCCCAACCCTGCCCTCCATTTCGTCCAACGAATCGAAGTTCACCGCGTCGTTCCTTGACGCCAGGGCGATTTGGCAACTCATCAACACCGAAGCGAACCCCGGCTTCAAGCCCCCGCTCACACTCGCGGGTGGCTACACAAAAGCGGATTTCGACGCCGACATTACCGACGCCTACGCGCTATTCGGCGACCGCAAAGACGGCGTACTGAAAGTCGCGGTCAAGCCGTAGTGTCCCGTCCGAACACTCTCGACGAACTGTGGAACGCCGCGCCCGTTGCGGGGAGTATCTTCACGCCCGCGCAAATCGCCGACCTTCCCGAAGGTGCGCGTCGCTACCTCACCCACGCGATAGCACCGGGGACACGGCTGGCGTCTGCCGTGCGCCTGCGGATGCACGGTGAGATCAAACTGCGCGATTGGCTACCCTTCACAGCGGAGCAAGTTATCCGGTGGGACCGGGGATTGATCTGGAGTGCCACGGCTCGTATGTACGGCTTTTCGATTCGCGGGTCGGACAGCCTCCTGGATGGCGAAGGCGCGATGCGGTGGAAACTGTTCGGTCTGATCCCGGTGATGACGGCGTCGGGTCCCGACATTACGCGCTCCGCTATCGGTCGCTTCCAGGTCGAATCGATCTGGCTGCCGTCCGCACTCTGCCGCCCCGATGTGACATGGACACAGTCCGATGACTCCGTCATCCACGCCCGCTTTACGACACATGGCGAGACGACGCAACTCAATCTCGCCACCCGGAACACGGGGCAAGTGTGCGGAGCAGACCTGCGCCGGTGGGGGCAACCGGACGGAAAAGCGTTTCGGTACCGGACGTTCGGGGGCATCTTCGACGAGGAGCGGACCTTTGACGGCTATACCATTCCGACCCGGTTGCGCGTTGGTTGGGATTACGAGGCGAACCCCGACGCGTGGACCGGCGAATTCTTCCGCGCGACTATCGACGATGCCCGGTACCGGTAGGCAGGCATCTCCCTAAATTATGAGCAATACCATCGAAAAATTGATCGAAACCTTCCGGCACACCTGCGAGGAAACGGGCGAGAACGAACAACGTGTTATCGAACGCCTGACGGAGCGCGTTCACATCAGTCGCAACGTCAGCCAGGACTTCGAGGAAACGCTGACGTTCGGGCAACGCCTTGCCGATAAGATCGCCATTTTCGGCGGATCATGGACGTTCATCCTGATTTTCCTGTCCAGTCTCGCCGTCTGGATCGCGCTGAACACGTTTATTCTGACGCGGCTCGGCAAGCCGTTCGACCCCTACCCGTTCATTTTTCTGAACCTGATTCTTTCCATGCTGGCGGCGTTGCAGGCTCCTGTAATCATGATGTCTCAGAACCGCTACGCGGCGAAAGACCGGGTCGCCGCCGAGCACGATTATGAGGTGAACCTGAAGGCGGAACTGGAAATCCTCGCCCTGCACCAAAAGGTGGACACGCTCCGCGAAAAACAGTGGATGGACCTGGTGGCGATGCAACAGGAACAGATCCGGTTACTGACCCGCCTGGTCGACGAGAGAAAGTAGGTTCCGTACGAATCGAGGGTCGCCTATCGCTATAGCAATCAGAAACAGTTATTTGTATCGGAACGGACGGCGACATTTTGCTCTGTACGGTGAAAGGTTGAACTGCGCCGCACTAATACGAGAGTAGCGTCATCACGCAACTTACCACCCGCGAAGTCCCGCGCACCGTTCAGGATTGTATCTGCCATCGCTTTGAGAGTTCCCCCGTTGCTCGCCACCGCCAATCGGGTCAGTCCCTCAGTATCCAGAAACTGCCGCCCCTGGCGAGCTTCCGTAATTCCGTCCGTGCTGAGAATAAGGGTGTCGCCTTCTTCCAGCAAAAAATCAACTTGCTGATAGTTTTCGGTCGTCAATATCCCTAAGGGTAGCCCTACAGCCATCGTCTGCTCGGTTTCACCGTTTGCCCGTACCAGAAGCGGAGGTTCCATTCCCGCTACGGCGAGGGTACCTTTCCCCGTTTCTCTCACTATAACCGCGAGCGCGAGACAAACAGGGGTATCGCTTCCCTGTGTGTTGATTCCCTCCAGAAACAAGCGGTTGCTCTGACAAAGGTATTCGTTCATGTGATGCAGGACAAGGTCCGGCTGGACATGTTCGCGTATGTATGCTCGCATCGCATACTTGAGTTCCGTGGTGAAGATCGCGGAGGTCAACCCATGCCCCATCACATCTCCGATGACCAGCGCGACATGTTCGTTGTTGAAGGCGAACGTGTCCCAGAAGTCGCCGCCGACCAGAGCTTCGTCCGACGCCATTTCGTATGCTGTGTGTACTGTCAGTCCAGAAAATGCGTTGTCTTCTGGAAGAAACAGCATATGGCGTTGTAGAGCAAGGGCAATCTTCTTGTCCTGATCCTGCTCGAGAGAGAGTTGCGCCTCACTTTCTCTGCGGGCAGTGATGTCCTCAATGGAGAGAACCAGAAGTGTGGTGTGATTATCGGGACGGAGCAGTCTGCGCCCATTGAGAAGCATCACGCGCCGCCCGACGTTCGGGAAATCGCACTCCGCCTCGAAGTTGTCGAATGCGTCCCGCTTTGTCAGCGTGTCTTTCAGGAGTTTGAAAAGCTCGGGAGTGTTCCATATGCTGTCACTCACCGCAGTAAAGAGTTCGTTTTCCGTCTCCTCGACCGTGACTCGAAACGTCCGATAGAACGCGTGGTTCGCCGAAAGAATGCGCAAATCACTATTCAGGATCAGCAGCGGGTCTCGGATCGTATCGACAATGCTCTGCGCGTAAGTAATCAGTTCCTGAAGACGTAAGTTTGTTTCAATCATGGAGCCTCCTCTGTACCAGGAACGCGAAAGAGGCGAACCCTTATTTCTGTGCTCGGATGCACAGTGCCAGTGCCGCTATCCGATCTCCCGGCATCTATTCAAATTATTGCCGCATTACACGGTTTCGAGCCGGTATCTAACGCAGGATGCGATTGAGGACGCTTCCCTATTTTCCCGTGCCCATTGTTGTCTCAGCTTTTTTACGAAATCGTCCTCACGGCTTTCCCGACGGGTACGGTAATCTGTCAGCGCGTGATCAAACGCCTCATCATGGTTTATTCCTTCCCCATAGCCGCGATCCACGTGGTTGCGCCCGACGATCTCGCATCGAAAGCCGGTTTCTTCTTCAAAATATTTGGTGACAAAATCATTGCCCTCTATAATCATAATTTTCGATCTTCCCTTTACAGCCGGCCTTCCGGCCAGTAAAGCACTTCAGGCATTACTGGTACGCATAAGGAAGCCTGATGTCACAGGGAATTACACCCGATGCCGATTTGCTGTACTACTGTGGATGCCAATCATCTATTTTCCATTCCCGCCCGTTAAAACGTGTGATTCGACACTATTTTTCTTGTTTATATCATACATTATTTACGTTTATATATAACCAGATAAGTTGTAGAAATAACGTTGATAATTTTTTACCTTTTATTGTCAAATCTTGTTTGGATGCCACACCATGCGGGGATAAAAGGAAGCGCGTCGCTTGGGCATTCGGGAAATCTCAGGGCTAACCTGATTCCCGTAACAAGATGTGTTTACGCAGGACTTTAACTCCTGCACGAGATCAGACACGATCCGGTAGACCGACGTTTGCGACTAAGGAGTGCTGACCATGACTGATGATTCTCAACTACAAAGTGATGTACTGGCGGAGCTTAAATGGAAGCCGAGCATCGACGCTGCCCATATAGGGGTAACGGCAAAAGACAATGTGGTGACTCTGACAGGGCAAGTTTCTCACTACACGGAAAAGAACGTCGCGGAAGATGCTGCCAAGGCGGTCTACGGCGTCAAGGCGGTCGCGAATGACATCGTCGTAAAGTTGCCCGGCTCAATGGAACGCACTGACCAGGACATTGCGGAAGCGGCAGTGAACGCCCTGAAGTGGGATTTCGAGGTACCGAAGGGACAAGTCAAAGTCGTTGTCAAGGAGGGATGGGTCACCCTGGAGGGCACGGTCGATTGGCAATATCAGAAAGATGCCGCGAAGCGTTGCGTACAATATCTGATGGGGGTCACAGCAGTGAACAACGGGATCACGATCAAGCCGCAGGTAAAGTGGAGTGACGTTACAACCAATATCGAGGAAGCGTTCCGTCGCAACGCGGACTTTGACGCGCGACGAATCACCGTCGTGACGCATGAGGGCACGGTGACGCTGAAGGGGAACGTTTCGTCCTGGACGGAGCGCGGTGATGCCGTGAGTGCCGCTTGGGCAGCACCGGGTGTGAGCGCGGTGAACGACCAACTCACCGTGATGTTTTAGACTACTGCTCCCGTCTCCCGATCCGCCCGCGATGTTGCGGGCGGATCGGGAACACGCCCCGTGAAAGACAAACAATGACCCAACAGACTTCAGAAAGACCCGGCATACTCAAGACCGTCAGTAAGAATATGGCGGTCGGCGTTTACGCGACGCACGACGGAGCCGAAACCGCCGTTCGGTCTTTGCAACAATCCGGCTTCGATATGAAAAAACTGTCTATTGTTGGCAGTGACTATCATACGGACGAGCATGTCGTCGGTTACTACAATACGGGCGACCGGATGCTTTCCTGGGGCAGATCCGGTGCGTTCTGGGGGGGTATCTGGGGGATTCTGTTCGGCGGTGCTTTCTTCCTGATCCCCGGTATCGGACCGGTTATGATGGCGGGTCCGATTGTCGCGGCACTGGTCAGCGGTCTGGAAGGTGCCGTTGTCGTCGGCGGCATGAGTGCTCTGGGCGGTGCTCTGGCGAGCATCGGTATGCCGGAAAACGATGCCGTGATGTACGAAACCCGGATCAAGGCGGGCAAGTTTCTGCTGATCGTCGATGGAACCCCGGACGAGATCATCCGTGCCGAGGGTCTTTTGATCCTTTCCGGTCAATAGAACATCGCCGTGCCAATGGTGTCACGGAATCCTGTCGTGATTTATCGTGCAGAACGGAGCATCGCATGAAAGTAACAACGGTCCGGCCTGTGGAAGCGTTCGTTGTCGGGAGCGGTATCGCCTCCCGCGCCAGGACCGTGTGCCTGATTCCCGATGGCGCGGTGTCGGGAGAGGACATCGCTACATTCGAGGAGTCGAGCACACCGGATGGAAGTCGGGAAAGTCTGGAAAAAGGATATGTCCTGCCAGCGGGGTGGGCGTTCCTGGACAAAGTTCAGACCGGGTCCCGGTTAGTCGCCGATAGTGAGATCAGGAACACGGAAGCGATGGGCTTAAGTGTAGTGGATCGTATCGCGCTATTCGAGTTGCTCGCTTCGACCGAAGCGTTGCTCGGTTCCCGGCGGATTGATGAGCACTTCGCGAAGCCGTTTTTCAAAACCCATTTCTGGTACATGTGGTGTACCCTGTTCGCCTTCCACCCCTGGCACAGCCTGTCCGAGTTCAAACGATACTGTCTGCGTTTCATTCAGGAGTCGCACCGGGTCAACACTCTGGGCGGTATACCTGCTCCCCTGCTAAAACAGTACGAATCACCTGTCCGTCAAATATGCCAGATGGCGGATGTGTCCTCAGTGGATCTGCGATAGCCTGATGCAATCGTCCCCGCCACAACAAGAAAAGCACTTGCTTTATGAATAGACAACAATTCTTAGGGATCGTGGGCGGCGCAATCCCGATAGCAGGCGCGGCAACGTATTTATTGAGCGATAGGAGTAATCTGTCGCGAGGGAATATAAGCCCGGCAGACAACGATAGCACGACGCTCAATCAGGACGAAAAACAGATTCTGTATCTCGCTTCGCTCGCGCCGAGCGGTCACAACACCCAACCGTGGTTTGTACAGTATTTAGAACCCTACCGCTGGATTATCGGCAACGACCGGAGTCGATGGCTCCCCGCCGTCGACCCGACTCAAAGAGAGACGATGTTATCCCTCGGTGCCTTCCTGCAGAATCTGGAATATGCCGCCGGTTCGCTCGGCTATATCTGCCGCTGGACTGTGTTAGCCTCGACCAACCAGGACGAGCGAGTGATGGAAGTCAGACTCGTCAAAGGGGCGGCGAAAAATCCGTTAGACACCGGGGCGATCCAAAATCGCCGGACCGTTCGTTCGCATTTCTCGGGCGATGCCCTGAAACGGGAGGATGTCGCGCATCTTATCGGCGCGGAACCGGAGTTCATCCACTATCTGCCTGTTGCCGGGAAAGAATGCCGATTCATCAACGAGCAAACCATCGAAGCGAACCGTCTGCAATCGTACCGCGACCCGGCACAGCGCGAACTCGCGGACTGGATACGATTCTCCAGCAAGGATGCCGCACGGTACCGGGACGGGCTGACGACGGCGGGCATGGAAATAGAAGGCATTTCCGGGTGGTTCGTGCGTAACTTTTACGGCAAGCGCGACGTGATGAAAACGAATTTCCGAGAACGCGGCATTGATCAGGTCGTCGAGGAGGTATCGATGTCGGCGGGCTGGTTCGTGGTTGCCAGCGAGGATGCGTCGGTCGCGGCACTACTCGAAACGGGGCGGAGGATGCAACGACTTTTCCTGAAGGTACAGGAGCGCGGCATCGCGCTTCACCCGATGACGCAGATACTCGAAGAACCGTCCACGTTGCAAACGCTGAACCAGTCCATCGGAATGAGCAAGAACATACAGTTCCTCCTGCGCGTCGGCTACGTGAAAATGTATCCGCCGCCGGTATCGTTGCGCCGCCCCGTGGGTTGGTTTGTGCGACACGGAGAATCGTTTGCAGAATCGGCAACAAGTCGCGGGAGGGACAAATGATGCCGTTCACGACCGGACAATTTCTAGATGTTTTCGCGGCATATAATCGCGCCGTCTACCCGATGCAATTCGTCCTTGTGTTGATGGCTTCGGTGGCAATCTATCTGTCTTTCAGACGGAGCGATGAATCGAGTCGCTTCGTTTCAGCAATCCTTGCTTTTTTCTGGCTTTGGATGGGTGTGGTCTATCACGGGCTGTTCTTCGCAAAAATCAACGAAGCGGCTTTCCTCTACGGCGCGTTCTTTGTGGGGCAATCAATAATTCTGCTCCACGCAGGTTTTCTGAGAGAACAACTATCCTTCCATTTTCGCCGTAGCACCAGTTGCGTCGCAGGGGCGATGTTAATACTTTACGCTCTCACTATCTATCCCTTGCTCGGACGGTTTCTCGGGCATACCTACCCCCATTCACCGACTTTCGGTTTGCCGTGTCCAACAACGATTTTTACTTTCGGGATACTGCTCTGGACAGATAAGCGGATCCCGTGGTATGTCCTGCCCATTCCCTTCGTCTGGTCGCTAATCGGATTTCCTGCGGCGGTTTCGTTAGGCATTCGCGAGGATTTGGCACTCCCGATAGCCGGTTTAGTAACTGTTCTCATCGTCGCGCATAGTCGCACACAGAAAGTGACTAATTTCTCGTGAAGAAATACTCTCTAAATATGGCTATGATGGTCGGTGGCATCGGTACGCTTCTCGCCGTGTATGCTTCGACTGTCCGACCCTGGCATCTGCGCTGGGGAGCTACCGACGAGGAAGTAACGGAGTTCCTTCCGGGTGATGATGTTAAGCCCGGTCCCGCCGTGCAGGTCACGCACGCGATCAATATCGATGCTCCCGCTACGGAGGTTTGGAAATGGCTGGTGCAGATCGGGCAAGGGCGTGGCGGGTTTTTCAGTTATGACTGGATCGAAAATCTATTCGGTCTCGGAATTCACAACGTCGATAGGATCGTCCCCGAGTTACAGAGGTTACAAGTCGGCAATTTCATCCGCTCGGCGCACAAAGGCTGGCAAGGCGGCAGGTTCGACGATACAGCGGGCTGGTTTGTGGCGGAACTGACAGTAAACCATGCTCTCGTCTTGCGGGATGAAATCGAAGGAGGTAGCTGGGCATTCGTTCTTTGTCCGACCGACGAAAATCATACGCGACTCGTCATTCGTGTTCGCGGACCCGAAGCAACGACATGGGCGAGGAAACTGTTGCACCTTTCGTTTCTCGAACCGGCGCATTTCATCATGGAACGGAAGATGCTCCTGACACTGAAACATCTTGCCGAAAAGTGATGACGCTTTTGATGGGACATACCCTGCGTTTTATCGCACACTACTCCCGGCATCTGGAGAAGAGTCCGGCTGGTGCGAGCATCTCCTGTCGCAACCGATCGAACAGCGCGGGGCACTGAGAAGCGACCGGGGAATGCTTTTGCGGGAGCCGAAGACCGGGCGAATTTATGACATTCACATTGGGTGACATCGCCGCTCATTCCCGTCTGTTACTGACGGGGTGGATCGGTGGTAAGACGCCTTCGCGCGGATAGGGTTGGATTATGCCGCAGAAATATGCCTTTTTGCGGACATGCTCAACAACACGGGGGCATGAAATACTTTGTTAAAGGGAGACTCTGAAATGATACGAATCTTGTTTGCAACCGACGGATCGGTCGGCAATCTGGGTGCCGCGCGTTTCCTGTCCAGTCTGGGCCATCACCAAAATGTCCATGTTCATATCGTGATCGCGCCGGACGGCGACCAACCGGATGAGGGTTCGGCTGTCGTCCACGACACCCAGTCTGCATTCGGCGATTTCGCCGGGCACGTTACCAGGGCGGTGTTCCATGCGGACAGCACCAGCGAGATCGCCGACGGAATACTGCGCGCCTCGGACTTTTCCGGTGCCGACTTGATCGTAGTCGGCGCGCGCGGACGCTCCGCGATAGCACGTTTCCTGCTCGGTAGCGTCGCCGAAGCGGTCGCACGCCACGCCGCCGTCCCGGTCCTTGTGGCGCGCCTGCCTGAGCAAACATCGCCTGAGGCAGAGGTGAAGCCGCCGCTACTGAAGGAAGTTATCATCGGCGTCGACGGATCGAATAGCGCGACGGACGCGGCACTGTTCGCCGCCACCGCCTTCCCCCTTCCCCCGGATTGCCTGTTTCACCTGGCGACCGTGGTGGAGCAACCGCCGATGGTTTCTCGCCCCGACCCGAGTGCCGCAGAAAGCACCGGTAAGATAAGCAGGGAAGTTTGGGGGACCGACTCCCGGCACGCCGAAAATAACCGGCATGCCGAAAGGGTTCTCGATGATTTGCGTCAGGAACTGGAGACGAAAGGTGCGAGAGTGACGACGGAGGTACTGTGCGGCGATCCCGTAACCGAACTGATCAATCTTGCCGAGGCGGACCGTGCCGGTCTGATCGTCGTCGGGTCGCGCGGTCTCAGCGGCGTCGAGCGATTCATCATCGGGAGCGTTTCCGACCGGCTGCTCTGGCACGCGCCCTGTTCGGTGCTGATTGTCCGGTCGCCACCCGGCGACGACGCCGCCGACATGAAAGGAATGATGGCATGAAGATTCTGTTAGCCACGGACGGTTCGGAAGGGGCATCGGATGCGGTTCGCTTTCTAGCGGGCTTCGATCACAGCCGAAAGATGCATGTCCATATCCTGACTATTCAGCAGGAGAGTGACGCAGAGAAGCGTTCCGAGGAAGAAGCGGAAGAGATATTCGTCGCCACGCGCAAACGGCTCGGCGACTTTCCGGGGCATGTGACGACCGGCTCGACACAGGCGCGATGCACGACGAGTGGCATCGTGGAGCGAATCCAGGTCGCCGCCGAGATGCTCCCCGCCGATCTCGTCGTGACGGGGTCTCGCGGACAAAGTCGCATCGTACGCTTTTTTTTAGGTAGCGTCGCACTCGGCGTCGCGCGACACTGCCCTTGTTCGGTACTGCTCGGGCGTGCACCGGAGGGAGCACTCGACCGCGTCGTAGTCGGCATCGACGATTCCGGTGACGCGCTCGACATGATTCACTTCCTGAATCGTTTGCCCTTGCCAGACGATTGCACGATTCATTTAGTGTACGTAGCAATGTCAATCGATGTTGTTGCGCGTAACAGTGCGCGGCTACCGGCATCCCTGAGCCAGGAGATCAGCACGATCATCCATGAGAACCAGGCTACAGGCAGGGAACGGTTAGACGAAGCCGCCGCCGAACTGCGTTCGAGTGGGCGGACGGTGACAACGGAACTCCGCCACGGCGATCCGGTAACGGAACTTCTGGGAGTGGTGCACGGGAACGCAGAGGGACAGGGGCGTGGTACCGATCTTCTGGTCGTCGGCGCACGGCGACAGGATGCACTGGAACAGTACTTCCTCGGCAGTGTCTCGTCAGCGGTTATCGAACTCGCGCGATGTTCCGTCCTGATTGTCCGCAAATAATTTGGACGGCTGGTCTTCCCGCCGTCAGACACCGGAAAGTCATAGCGAACCAGAAGGGCGAGATGCCCCTTTGAAGGAAAGAGTGATACCTTTGCAAATGCTGGAAAAGCCAGACACACTCACGAATGTCGGCACGGAGATGTCCCCTGCGACGAAACTGCCCCTCTCTGACAGGACGCCTGAAATACTGAAAAAGGCTGTCCTGCCAGAGGGCACACCGAACCCTGAAGCACCCGATCTGGAGGAGGCAACCGTTCCAGTGCCCCGCAAATGGACGCTCTGGCATTTCTGGATCGGTGCGGGGATCGTGGGCATACTTGCCGTCATCAGCGTCTTATTTTTGCGATGGCGGTCCATACAACCCGTCCCTGTTTCTATCACCGAGCCTGTCGTCCGAACGGTGACGGAGACAATCTCCGTAACAGGACGTGTAGCCGGTAACCGGGAAACGCTCGTGGGAACACAGAACGCGGGCATTGTTCGTGAACTGCGTGTTCAGTCTGGAGACCGCATACGAAAAGGCGACATCATCGCCAGAATGGAGAGTGCCGTTGCCCTGTCGCAACTGGTGCTTGCGGAGAAGACACTGGCGACGGCTCGCGCCCGACAGTCGGAAACCATAACGGGGCCGCGAACCTCTGAGGTTGACGCGGCACGGGCACGGGTCTCTCAGGCAGATGCCGCCGCCGCCGAAGCGAAAGCCGCAGTCGGCGAGGCAGTCACCACTCTACCGCAGGCACGAGCTACCGTAGTTCAGATGCAGGCGCGTCGGGATCTCGCGACTAAAAACCGGGGTCGTCAAAAATTCCTGTACAAAGAGGGAGCGACGGCGGCGGTAGAGATGGAAAAGGCGACCGTCGAATACACCGTCGCACAGGCGGACTTACTTGCCGCAAAGCAACGGGTTCTGGGCGCACAGGCGAACATGCGAGCCGCGCAGTCTCGCACCGATGCTGCGGTAGCATACGCCAGGGCGGTCAACGCCGAACGCCGGACGGTCGAAATGGGACCGAAGCCGGAAACGGTATCCGTCGCTCATCGGCAGGTACGTGAGGCGGTGGAAGCCGTTCGGGTTGCCCGCGCTCAGGTGGAAACCCGTGATGTTCTCGCGCCCTTTGCCGGCACGATCACGGCAGTCATCGCGCAGGTCGGCACGTCTGTTGCGCCCGGAAGCGGAATTGTCAAACTGGTGCAGACCGGTAAGCCGGAAATACGAATGGATGTGGACGAG
>JAYULM010000300.1:0-3015 GCA_043763605.1 Armatimonadota bacterium
ACGCCTCCTCGACAAAGGTGCTAAGGTGAACGCACCCGTGAGGATGCCAAGCACGCTCTTTGGCGCGAAAGCGGATTTCGTGCTGCATGCCGCCGTCGCCAAGTGTGACCTCGCCGCTACCCGTCTTCTCCTTGAGCGAGGTGCCGACCCGAATATTCACAAGCCCGGTGGCTCGGTTTCGCTGGATAAGGTATCCCCGCCACCGGGCCCGGCAGGTACGAAGGCGATATTCGCCGCGGACGACGGACCCGCTGCCGAGGCAGTGGACGGCATCGTCCGGCTGCTAGTAGAACACGGCGCAAGCGTCAGGGCTCGGCAGGAGTCTGGGGAGACCGTGTCGAGTGTGCTACCGAATCTTGTGAGCGTGGCCCCCGTTAAGACCCTGGAGTTCGTTCTGAAAAAGGGGGCTGCCGCCGATATTAATAGGCAACAGGGCGGTTTTATCCAGGCAACCCCACTGATGATTGCCATCCGGACCATGCGTCCCGAGGTTGCGCGACTTCTTTTGAATCGAGGTGCTAACCCCGCAGTAGACACCAAGGGCGAGAGCGGCGACATCATGCTGGAGGCGGCTTCCAGCAAAGAAACGCCGCAGTCGTTAGAGGTGGTGCGCCTGCTCCTAGAAAGCGGCGCACGGCTCGATGTCGTTGATACCTTGGGGCGTAACCCCTTACAGTTAGCCAATGAAGCCGGAAGCTATGAGATAGCAGCACTCCTGAAGAGTGCCGGCGCAGGAAAGGCGACGATCTCCCCGGCTGTCACCATGAGTCGGGCGGTCGACTCCGGTGACACACAGGCAGTCCTACGCCTACTGAAAGAAGGGTTTGACCCGAACGGTCTCATATCTGGCGGGGAGCCTGTTCTTTACGCGGCTGCCAGAGCGGGGGATGATCATCTCGTCCGGGTACTGCTGGACAAAGGGGCGGACATCGGTAAGAAATGGATGCTTGGGACACCGCTCCACGGTGCCGCGGCTGCGGGTAGCAGTGAAGTGGTGCAGTTGTTGCTTGCACGGGGCGCGGCACCGGACGCCGATGACGGCTATCAGGGAACCCCGCTCGCCGAGGCGGCGGGAGAAGGGCATGTTGCCGTAATGCGCGTCCTGCTCAAAGCTGGGGCGGACCCGAACGCACGACGCTCAGAAGGACCAGGGAACCCATTATACCTCGCGGTGAAAAAGGGTGAGGTGGAAGCCGTAGAGGTGCTGCTGAAGGCAGGAGCGGATCCTAACCTTCGTAGCCCGCTTCCTGCAACACTTTGGCTGGGAAACACGCAGATGACGGCGCGTTTAGTACGCGCCGGTGCGGACGTGAACGCCCGCGACCAGCGGGGAAGGACGGTTCTTATGGAGGCAGCCTTGATAGGGAGTAAAGAGACCGTTGCCTGGCTCCTCGCGCATAAGGCAGACGTGAACCTCAAGGACAAACAGGGCAAAACGGCACTCGCGGAGGCCCTGGACCGGGACAATAACCTGTGCGCGGATCTCCTGAGAAAGGCGGGAGCGAAATGAATTCAATCCCAGTGAGAATTGAAGCGGCGCGACAGTTGCAACTCCTACTATCGTTCCAGCAGAAGACGACAAAGAAGTTACCAACGCCCGCGGCTCCCCCACTTACTGGACGGGCCCTAGCGAACGCCCGTCTTCTAAAGGCGGCTACAGAGCGTGACATTACCGGACTGCGACTGGCACTTGAGGCAGGTGCGGACGTGAATGCCGCGCAGGGCAAGCAGGGCAGAACGGCTCTGATGCTCGCGATCCGCGGCGGCTCCGACGCCGTAGATTCTGGGATCAACATGCGCGAGATGGAATCGACATGGCGGCGTGAGGGGGAACGTCTGGGCGAGGCGATGGCGGGCGAGGTGCCGGCGGTTGTAGCGTTCCTTCTGCGTGCCGGGGCGCAGGTGAACCTACCGGATGCGGTGGGCGGGACTGCGCTCCACTACGCCGTTGCTTCAGGCAACGAAGGTTTATGTCGTGAACTGCTCCGGCGTAAGGCAAACGTCAACGCAGGTGCTGCAAGCGGGCTGACGCCGCTCCTTATGGCGGTCATCCGTCACGACCCGGCGATAGTCGAACTCCTCCTGCGAGCAGGCGCAGACCCGAAGAATCGCCCTCTGCCAGGGCACCTCCCGCTTTTGCTCCTGGCACTCTATCAGGAACCGGCTGAAAAAGGCGAGAACGGCGGTATGGCAAGCACTTTACGCTCCACGATGGAAGCAATGATGGGCGGCATGGGCGGTGACACATCCCGTGAGGAGGTCGTCGAGCTGCTACTTGGGGCGGGTTTAGACCCAAGCGAAGCGGCAGAGGAGGGGTGGACAGCACTTTATATGGCGGCTGAACTCGGGTCACCCCGAATTGTGCGTCGCCTCGTAGCCAAGGGCGCGCGGGTAAACGCTGTGCTAAATAATGGCTCAACGCCGCTCGCGCTCGCGGCATGGTCCGGGCGTGCGGACAATGTACGCGTTTTGCTCGAACTGGGTGCGAACCCGAACGCTACGGACAAAGATGGCGACACTGCGCTGATGCTCGCCGCCGAGAAGGCGAGTTACGCGGCGGTGGAACTCCTGCTTAAGTCTGGCGCAAAAGCTCAAGATCGGAACAAAAAGGGGCAGAGTGCGCGCGACGTTGCCGCCCGTCTCCGGCATACGGCAATCGTCCGTCTCATCGACGCGCACACGGCAGCATTACCGAGTATCTCAGGGGCAAAGTAGCCTTGGGATAAATGTCGCCTCGAAACAAGGTCACATAATTACTTTATTGCCTAGGCGTATGGATTTTCTCTACCACATCCACCAGCCCAATCAATTACGAAGCGAAGCAAACCGAATGGGTGATTCGATTGCACTTGTGTAGCTTGCAAACCGCCTGCTTATCACACAAGGGAAAAACCTGGACAGCATACGACTTACCGCACTCATGCCTGCCCCGTGCACCGTACCATTCACGCACGAAAGCACTGTTTGCGGTCGAACAACAGCGATCCTGAAGGTAGCAAAGTTGAGTCATACCGC
>JAYULM010000301.1:0-10746 GCA_043763605.1 Armatimonadota bacterium
GGGCCTGGTGGGAAACCTGCCCCCCCCCCCCCGACCGGTGGGACGGGATTCCTCACAAAGCACCCCGTTAACTACGCCACAGCGAAGTCGCCTAACTCACGGTGCGCGCGTGCATAATATGCCAGCACGATCTCGCTTTTGGGAATCCCGGCGTCCACCAGTTCCGTAGCGACGCCGGTTTCCGTGCCGTCGTGCTGAATCCACAGTTTGTCGCCGAGGATGTCGATGTGTACCAGGACGCTGTAGATCCGTCGCTGATTGCTCCAGCCGACCGTGGTAAGAAGGTATCGGTCGTTCGCGAGATCGTAGACCGGTTCGACAACGAATCCGGCTTCCTTGCGCGGCCAGCGTTGCCACTCCTCGAAAATCTGCCGGATCACGCTACGGTATTCGTCGGTTCTATCCATTGCACCACTTCCTCCTTCTCCAGATCAATTGAAACCAACCGCTCTATGTCACGCTGGAGCATGATCGCGCCCAAGCCGTCCATGAAAACGTCCCGCCGTATCGTTTCGGAGACGGCTACATACAACTGCCGATCCGGTTCGATATTCTGTAGAGCATATCGGTACATGCGCACCTTTCCGACAGTCTTCTGCAACTCTTCTACTACCGATGGATTGTTGAACGTTTTGATCTCGATGGCGATTTTGCGGGTCGTCTTCTCCGCCGCTATCAGTTGTTCGGCGGCTAAGTCGGCATACAGGCTCTCATCGGCGAAGCGCAGGAACATCGGGTCGTTGGTGATGGTCCAACCGTCTTTTTCCAGAGCACGGCGAACCGGATCGTGTATCTTAACTTTAGCAGGCATGGCGTGAGGATATTATAGCGCGTTTGGCACGATTACTCCGTTACGCGAAATCCGGCACCGGCAAGAACCCTTTTTGCGGAGTCGGAGCGTAGGAACGCGACGAAACGCGATGCTTCCCCTTCCCTCCGTGATTGCTTCGTGACGACAGCGACGTACCGGATCGGGGTGTGATCTACCCCCGGTTTCGCGACCAGTACAGTACTCAGTCGCGGGTCGGCGCGAACATCGGTTGCGAAAATCAGGGCGGCGTTGACGTTCCCCATCGCGGCGGCGTCGGCAGATTGGCGCACGGTTCCGGTGAAAACGAGACTGTTCCGCGCCTGCAGAGCGGCATATACACGGTGCTTCTCCAAAACTTCTTTCGCATAGCGCCCGGCGGGGACCGTGTCCGGTTTTCCAAGCGCGACGCGGTATCCGACGATTTTGACCAGGTCAGACCACACCTCGATGCGCGCGCTGATAGTGATCAGTTGCGCTAACACAAGTCGGTTTTCGGCGAAGCGGGTACGGGTCGCCGGACGCGCCGCACCGCGTGTGACCAGTTCGTTTACTTCCTTCTCGCCCGCCGAAAGGAATACATCGACCGGCGCACCCGCCGCGATCTGCCGCAGCAACGTCCCCGACGCGCCGAATGTCGGGCGTATTACAGTTTCGTTGTCGCGGTTCCAGGCGACGACGAGAGCCGGGAGAATCGGCGCGAGCGAACTGGCGGCGGCGACGGTGAGCGTGGTTGCGGGCATGATCGTCTTCAGGATACCGCGTTTGGAGCCGGTATACTTACCCTATGCACACTCCGGTTTTTCGGCAGTACGTCGGTGGCTCATGGAATGAGGGGAACGGCGAAACGCGCCCAGTGATCTCTCCCCATACCGGCGAGACAATAGCGCAAGTCGCCGTCGGGACGCTCGCCGACGCCGAGACGGCGTTGGCGGAATCCCACCGGATATTCACCGACCGTACGGACTTCCGGTCGCAATCGGCAGCGGATCGCTACGCTGTTTTGCGCGGCATCGAAGCGGGACTGGCGGTGCGGCGCGAAGAGTTCGCCCGTGGCATCGTCGCCGAAAGCGGGAAGACCATCCGCGACGCGCACGGCGAAGTGGATCGGGGTCTGCTGGTGCTGTCACTCGCCGCCGAGGAAGCGCGGCGGTTCGGCGGCGGCGATGTGTTGCCGCTCGACATCAACGCCGCGAGTCGGGGGCGGATCGGATTGACGCGCCGCTTCCCGGTCGGTACCGTCGCCGCGCTGACGCCGTTCAATTTCCCGCTGAACCTGCTCCTGCACAAAGTCGCTCCGGCTATCGCAGTTGGCAACCCTGTGATCGTCAAGCCGTCCGAGCGGACCCCGCTCACCGCGATCCGACTCGCCGAACTGGTACACGCGGTCTGCGGCGACACCGGGCACCCGTCCCACGGCGTGTTTTCGGTACTCACTCCGCTCGAACCGAAACTTGTCGCCGAACTACTCGCGACCGACCCTCGCGCCCCGGTGCTATCGTTCACCGGCTCGGATACGGTCGGCTGGCACCTGAAATCGCTGGCGAACAAGAAGCGTGTAACGCTGGAACTCGGCGGAAACGCGGCGGTGATCGTCTGCGCCGACGCGGAGATACCTGAAACCGCCCGCCGCTGTGTCGGAGGGGCGTTCGCGAATGCCGGGCAGGTGTGTATCTCGGTGCAACGAATTTTCTTGGACCGGACGGTTTTCGACCGGTTCGTGGAAGAGTTTGTTCACGCTACCGGACGGCTCGTTATCGGCGATCCTATGAAAGAGGAAACGGATCTCGGACCGATGATCACGCCGCAAGCCCGCGAGAACGCATTAAAACTCGTCGAGGAAGCCGAAGCGCAGGGCGCGATGGTGCTCCTGCGCGGCGAACCATCCGGTTACGCGCACCTGTCGCCGACCGTGCTCACCGGCACCTCGCCCGAAATGCGAGTCCGCGCCACGGAAGCGTTTGCGCCGCTGGTCTGCATCGAGCCGTTCGACACATTCGCGGACGCTCTCTCGCTCGCGGACGAAGGGCGGTACGGCTTGCAGACCGGCATTTTCACGCAGAACATCGGGCGAATCTTCGCGGCGTGGAACACGCTCGAAGTCGGCGCGGTGATTGCGAACGACGTTCCCCAATACCGCGTGGACTCCATGCCCTACGGCGGCGAACGCGACTCCGGCTTTGGGCGTGAAGGCATCCGCTATGCGATGGAGGAGATGACCGCGCTCCGTCTCCTCGCGCTTAACCTGCAGTACTAAAGATCCAGCGCGTCTTCGTAAAGTTCTGAGATGGGGACGGTGATATCCACCGAATCCAGGCGCAGGGTTTCGGAGAGTTCACTCAAGTCGTCTTTCAGCGTCCAACCCGACTCGGTCCGGGCGTACCTTTCGACGCGCACCCGATCCTGCGCCACGAACACGATCTCTTCAAGCGACTCCAGCAGGCGGTAGCGAGCGAACTTTTCGCCCCGGTCGTAACCCTCGGTAGTAGGCGACAGGACTTCAAAAAGGACGGTCGGGTTTTGTAAGGTGCCATCCTGGTCGAAGCGCGGCTCCCCGCACCCGACCGTCACGTCAGGGTAGCAATACGCTGTCGCGGTGGCCCGAACGCGCTGGTCACTCGAATAGGTTCGGCATCCCGTGCCGCGCAACCGGACACGCACCGCAGTAGCAACGTTGGTACCGATAACACTGTGCGCGGGCGAACCACCCGCCATCGCGTAAATACGCCCCGAAAGATACTCGTGTTTGGTAGCCGATTCCCGCTCCCGCCGTAGATACTCCTCGGGCAGAATGAAATCGTCGACAGGCACCGGGGAGGTCGCTCTGACTGCGAATATGGGTTGACCGGCTACTATTTCTGGATTCCGAAGTGCGGACATGACGCTTGTTTCTCCTGACTATGCATGATAACGCAAGCGGAACCCCACCCGCTACAACGGATTTCAACCACAAAGGACGCAAAGGTTTTGAAGGTTGTGCGTACCTCAAATATACAGCGTTCCGGCTATCGGGCGGGCGGTAAGAACTTCAGAACCTTTGTGCCCTTTGTGGTTCGCATCAATAGGGTCCGCGAATATGGGCGGCGACACGGTCAGTGTACCAGTCGCGCAGCCGGGAGTGTAGCTCGGGCGAGAGGGGCGGCAGGTCGGCGACGGAAACGTTCGCGCGGGCTTGTTCGGGGTTTTTCGCGCCGGGGATGATCACGGTCACGGCGTCGAAATCCAGTATCCAGCGCAGAGCCATCTGTGAGAGCGTGAAGCCGTCCGGGACGAGTGGTTTCAGTTCGTCGGCGAGGGCGACTCCCGACGCGAACGGCAGTCCGGCGAACGTTTCCCCGACGTTGAACGCCTGCCCGTCGCGGTTGTACGTGCGGTGGTCCTGCGGCGCGAACGTGGTATCGGTCTGATACCTCCCCGTGAGTAGACCCGATGCGAGCGGCAACCGGACGATGATCGCGACACCTTTCGCCTTCGCGTCCGCGAACAGTTCGTCGATGGGTTTCTGCCGGAAGAGGTTGAAGATGACCTGTAGCGATGCTAAACCGGGCTGGGCGAGGCAGATTTGCGCTTCCTCGACCGACTCCACGCTCGCCCCGAAACGTGCGATCTTGCCCTCGGCTTGCAGGGCACGTAGCGTCTCAAATACGTCGCCCCGGCGCAACTCCTCGGTCGGAATACAGTGGAGTTGTGTCAGGTCGAGGCGTTCGACGCCGAGGCGTTTGAGCGAGTCTTCCGTGTGCGCACGCATCACGGCGGGCGTGTAGTTCGCGGGTCCGCCGGGGTCGCCGCGCCGCCCTAACTTGGTCGCCACGAAAACATCGGCGCGGGTTTCGGCGAGGAACCGCCTGAGGATCGCCTCGCTGACGCCGCCGCCGTACACGTCCGCCGTGTCGAAAAATGTGACGCCGCCGTCCACAGCGGCTTGGAGCGTCGCCCGCGCCGATTCCTCAGACATCGCGCCCCAGTCGCCCCCGAACTGCCAGCACCCCAACCCGATCTCGCCTACCATCGCTCCCGCCAGGTCACGCCGCTCCATATACATCTTCCTTTTCGTTCGCGTCAATTGAAAGTATCTGTTGTAGAGTACCTTATCGCGCCGGGGGGTTGTAACACCCGAAAATCACGGACGCGAACGCCCTATCCTGCTCCAGAGCCACACCGAGATCGTTACCGCGAGCATGATCCCGGCGGAAAGTCGGATCGTCGGGAGCGCGTCGAACCGTTGCGCCAGAAACCCGAGCAGTAGCCCGCCGAGCGGCATCGACGTATTCGCGACTAACAGGTACATCGCCATCACCCGCCCGCGCAGTTCGTCCGGCACTTCCGTCTGTACCTTCGTGTTCGCGCTCGTCGTGAAAACCACCATCGCGATGCCCGCGAAAAACAGGCAGACCAGCGCGGGAATGAATGTCGGCGAGAACGAGAGGCATATCAGCGCGATACAGAACAGCGACGCGCCGCCGTAGACGAGGTAGCGTCGGTGTATCCGGCTTCCCAGTGTGACGATCCCGATACCGCCGAGGGTCGCGCCGATACCGTTCACCGTTACCAGCGTACTGAAACCGCCCGCGCCGCCGTTGTAGACGCTCGCCAGCACCGGATAGAGCGTGGACACCGCGAGGATAAGCAGTCCGCCGCCGCCGATCAGGATCATCACACGGAGTAGGCTCGGGACGCCCAACAGGAACCGCGTCCCTTCCCACGCTGATCCTGTGTGCCCGCTTTTCGCCTCCGGCTTCGCGTTGGTCACGCGCATCAGCGAGAGTGAGATGAGTACGGCGATGAACGACAGCCCGTTCAAAAGGAAGCACCACGCCGCGCCGAAATTGACCAGCGTGATCCCGGCGAGCATCGGACCCAAAAAGCGAGCGAAGTTGAACCGGAGCGAGTTCAACCCGATGGCGTTTCCGAGTGCCTTCGGGTCGTCCACCATCTGCGTCACGAACGCCTGTTGCGCGGGCATGTTGAACGCGTTGATCACCCCTGCCAGCCCTGCGAACACGGTGATATGCCACGCCTCGATACGCACGAAACGGTTCGTCGCCAGTGTCGCGAGCGTGAGGGCGGAAACCATCGCCACGCTCTGCGTACACAGCAGAATACTTCGGCGGGGAAATCGGTCGGCGACGGAGCCGCCCCAGAACGCGAACAGCACATACGGGAGCGCGGTCGCCCCGGCGACGATGCCCAGCCACACCGACGAGTGCGTCAATTCGTACACGAGCCATTGTTGCGCGACGTTCTGCATCCACGTCCCGGCGACCGAGACGAGTTGCCCGAAGAAGAACAGTCGGAAATTGGGAAAGGAGAACGCATACAGGGCACCGCCCGGTTTGAGCGCGTCGATGCGGGATTCAGCGGGGGCGTCGGGTTCCGTGGGGACGGGTACTGGTTCGACCATGTTTCGTTGTACCAGAAACGATGGGCGGGGGCGCGAATCGTGCGGGAGCGATATTCAGTGCCGCCGTCACACGGGAGATATAATGCGCGCAGGAGGTTCTACCCATGAGTACACCGACATTGACCGCGCCGATGGTTCCTCTGGACGCGTTACCAGCACCGCGTACCGAAGAAGAGTATATGAAACGCATCGATTTGATTCGGGGACTGATCCACCAGCAAAATGCACGTATGGACGCCCACGAAGCGGAATCGGTAGCACGCTGGGAAAAAATGGATCGTAGCTATCAGCGCGCACAGAGAATACTGGACGACTTGAAGAAAGCGCAGGCTCGATGATAACAATAGGAGTTACGCGGTTGCGCCGGACCCTCACCCCTGGGCACCCTCTGGGTACCCCTCTCCCTCCGAAGGGAGAGGGGGAGTAGATGCACCGGAGGCGTCACGCATACCGGATGTCCCTTCCGGCTCCCCCTCTCCCTTCAGAGGGAGAGGGGTACCCAGAGGGTGCCCAGGGGTGAGGGTCCGGCGCAACCGCGTAACTCCTATGAGCACGTTCCGGGTACGCCCCTTCCCGGTTCGCCCCTCGTCGGTTCCCGGTCGGTTCTCCGCGCCGGACCTGCCAATGAAGGAAAAACTAAGGTCCCCCGTCTAAATAAGGAGACAGAGAAGTTCGCCCGCGCGAATGCCTGCCCGTGCCGCCGAAAAAGGACGTTCACGATGTTTTCCGCCGTACCGCCGTTATTGTTGCCGCCATTGCTGCCATCGCAGTGCCGCCGCTACAAGCCGCGTCACCGTAGGGGGCCAAAGCCCGAGGAGAAGTAGCGATGAAATTTTTCGTGCCGGACGGTGCCGAACCCGACGATCTCGAAGCCGCGACGCAAACCGCGATCCGGCAGGGGAGCGCGTATGCCGCCTATCTCGCGGAGGTGCGGGAGCGGTTGCCCGAAGCCCTCCGGTATATCGCCGAGTGGATCAATTTCGGCGACTCTCTGCTCGAAGAGTTGGACGTTGACCTGGAAGCGGCTGCCGTGACGCTCCGAATCGGGGGCGAGACGATCACGTTTTTATCCGAGGAGAAGACGTTCCGCCTGCGGTTCGGCGGCGTGACCCGGTGCGTTGTCACCAATGCCGGGGAGTGCGGGGGGTCCCGCGCCAATTCGCTGGAGGCGGAGATTCACGAGGTCGAGTTGATCGCGCCGGATTTGTTCGAGTTCCGGCTGTTGTTCCACGGCCGCGCGGAGATCGCCGTTCGGTTTCGGGAGTTCGGCTGGGAAGTCGTCCCGGACGAACACGGGAACGTCGGGCTGTCGCTGGAAGTCGCGGAAGAGATCGCGGGCGTCGCGACGGACGTGGCGAAGGGAAAACTGGACGCCCGGGTTCTGCGCGATCTTCTGGCGAAATGTGCGGGAGGCAACGCTTATGTGCATTACCGCCTCGGGAAAATGGCACTGGACGGCAGGTATTACGCGCTCACCGCCGAGCAGTTCCGCCTGTCGCTGGCTTCCGCGCCCGACCACTCCCCCACCCGCTTCCAGTTGGCGAGGACGCTGTATCTGGCGGGCGATTACGCGGGTGCATCGCCGCATCTGGACGCGGTTTTGCGCGAGAACCCGACGCATCCGGGGGCGTTGCGGTATCGGGCGTTGGTTTCGGAACAGACGGTTCCTCCAGTCGCGCGCGGCTAACCGAATGATAATGCAATTGCCTTCATCGATAGTGCGCGTTTGATCTATCAGCAAGCCGGTTGTGGTAAAATCTTTCCTATGACCGACGCTCCCGATCTGCCTGACGAACTTCGGCGGACTGTCGAGAAATCATTGTCAGCGCGGTTTGAACGCCATGTCTCCATCGCGGACGTGCATAACTTCCCTTATTCCTGCGTCTTCCGTTGTAGTCTCACCGGGTCACCAGAAGGTAAAGACGCAACTCTGCCGCGCACGGTCATCGTTCGGCTCCCCCGGGCAAGCGGTGGTCGTAAAGGTCCAACGTTACTCCAGAACGAACATTCGGCACTGGCTTATTTGATGGAGCTCAGGTGTGAACTGACGCCGGGTGTCCTCGGCGGCGGTGCGGACGCAGGCTTCCTCATCACGAATGATTTTGGGGATGCGCCCTCGCTACTGGATGTTCTGTTGGGAAACGATCCGGTGGCGGCAGAACGATCCGTACTCGCGTTCGCACGTGCGTTTGCCAGGTTGCACACACGGACATTGTCTCTGATAACACCCCCTACCGAGCCACGGATGGTGACAACAAACGCCCCGACGGTGGAGGAAAGTTGGCAGGAAGTCAGGGAAGCCGTCGCACAGATCGGGTTGCCGGGACCGGACGACGCCGTTCATAATGATGTTGCAACAGTTGTGCGAACTCTGGCGAACCCCGGCGCGTTTCGTGTCCTTTCTTCCGGCGATCCGTCCGTCGTCAATTGCAAAGTCACGGACGCAGGTGTGCGCTTCTTCGACTTCGAGGAGGCTTCCTTACGACACGTCTTCTGTGACATAGTATTGTTACATTACTTCTACCCAACGGGCGGACCCGCGTGGCTTCTTCCTGCGGAATTAGCGGCACGGATGGAGCGGCAATATCGGAGCGAGTGGGCGCGTTCCGGGGCGGCACCACTGACGGACAGTGAGCATAATACCGGCGTGGCGGTCGCGGCGACGGCATGGACAGTGCTTCGGCTGGCACGCCTGCAAGGCGTGGACACCGGACCGGATCCTGATCCGTGGTTGCTTCTGCCGCCTGACTGGTCGGGTCCTGCACCTATTCGTTCACGACGGCGGCAACTCGTCTCGCTCCTCGAAACCTGTAGCGATTCCCTGCGTCGGGCGGACACACTCGGTAGTTTTGCCGGATGGTGTGAACAAATGACCATCGCCCTCCGTAGCCGCTGGAAAGAATCCACCGAAGAACTGCCCCTTTACCCCGCGTTTCGACAGTTAGGGCTTAGCAATAAATAAATGCTTATTTTTCTTGAACCTGTAAACCCTTCGTGATTTACTCGAACCGTGATCGATCCAGCAACCAAATCTGTCGTTCTGCAAACTCTGCAAGACAAATGGAATGCCCTTCGTCCCCATCTGGACGAGAAAACACGACGGTTATGGGCAACCACCGAGATCCGCGCCTTGGGCAGGGGAGGAATCGTCTTAGTTCACCGGGCGACAGGGATAGCAGTATCGACTCTACGACGGGCACTGATTCACGGATCTCGAATCCCCCCCAAGGACGCATCCGACATCCCGGAGGAGGGCGCAAGCGACAGACTCAGACAGACCCGACTTTACTTCCCGATTTAGAAGAGCTGGTTGATCCCGTCACCCGAGGCGATCCCGAATCCCCTCTCCGGTGGAGCAGTAAGAGCACCGCTAAATTGGCAGCCGAGTTGCGGGCGAAAGGCCACCGCGCCAGCACCGAGTTGGTTCGCCGGTTGCTCCATCAGCTAGGCTACCGACTGCAAGCCAACCAGAAAACCAAGGAAGGAGCGTCCCATCCCGAACGCGACGCTCAGTTTATGTACATCAAGGAGCGCACGCAGACCCTCCACAACAGAGACCAGCCCGTCATCTCAGTCGACTGCAAAAAGAAAGAGTTGGTCGGTCCCTTCAAGAATAACGGGCGGGAATGGCACCCCACTGGGGAACCGGAACAAGTCAACGTCCATGATTTTTTGGACAAGGATTTGGGTAAAGCGATCCCTTATGGCGTCTATGATGTGATAAAGAACCAGGGCTTCGTGAATGTCGGGGTGGATCACGATACCGCCGAATTTGCCGTAGCAACCATAGCGCGTTGGTGGGAGAAGATCGGTAAAGCGATGTATCCGAATGCCACCGAACTACAGATAGTGGCGGACGGGGGAGGAAGCAATGCGAGTCGTTCCCGTCTGTGGAAAGTAGCGCTGGAGCAGTTCGCCAAGAGGAGTGGCTTGCAAATCCATGTGAGTCATCTACCGCCGGGGACGAGCAAGTGGAACAAGATCGAGCACAGGATGTTTAGTTTCATCACGATGAACTGGCGCGGTCGTCCTTTGGTGAGTCATGAAGTGATCGTTTCTCTGATCGGTAGTACAACGACCCAGACAGGGTTGCAAATCGAGGACGTTTTGGACCCGCGTCCTTATCCGATCAAGATTCGGATTAGCGACGCAGATATAGCCGAGGTCGCATTGCAAAGACATCCTTTCCGGGGCGAATGGAACTATACTATACATCCAAAAAGATGAGTGGTTATTTCTTGGCAAAGCCTTAGTATCTGTTCAAAATTAACTTCCGCTTCTCGTGCCGTCTCCTAACTTACAACCCCGCCAATCGCGGCTTAATGCATAATTCCATCGGGGCTAGACTTTATGAAAGCGCACTTTTAATGCCTTCGTTACCCTATCCGAGACACGTAGTCTCCCGTCCGGAAGAAGCGGAAGTTAATTTTGAACAGATACTTAGTACCTTATCCCGTTGAATAGTTGAAATATTTTTGTTATAAATGAGCATGAGACAACATGCCATCGTTCGCTTGACAGAGGATCAACGTGAACA
>JAYULM010000302.1:0-10732 GCA_043763605.1 Armatimonadota bacterium
GAGAAATGGCTACGCCCTTTGCGCGAGAAGCCCACTCAAAAAAACAAACACGCTTCTTGTCAGGAAGCCCGAAAAACTCTATTTTGCATCAAGTCTTAATGATAAATCGAAAACAACTACTACACAATGCACTGCTCGCCGTGGTCGGAAGCGTAATCACGATTGTCGCAACGGACCCGCGCCCTGCGGCCGCCAAGTCACCGAAAGACGACATCTACGCGCCCTGTGCGAAAGCCTGCGCCGACTGCGAAAAAAAATGCACCGCCTGCAACAAACACTGCGCGGGCATGATCCGCGCCGGGATGAAAGAGCACGAACGCTCTTATCGCCTGTCCGCAGACTGCCGCGAACTGTGCGCCTCCGCCGCGAAGATCGTCGCGCGGCGCGGTCCGCTCTCGGTCGCGGTCTGCACGGCATGCGCGGAGGCGTGCGAGAAATGCGGCGCGGAATGCGGAAAGTACCCCGACATGACGGAAATGAAAGCGTGCGCCGTGTCCTGCGACGTGTGCGCGAAGGCGTGTCGAACAATGATCGCCCAGTTGAAAGGAAAACAGACATGACAGCGATCTACCGCGCCGCGCTTGCGGTACTCGTGGTGGCGTCGGCAACCGCCGCGTCAACCGCACACGAAGGCGAACACGGCGGCAAGCATCCGGCTAAACCACCACGCAAACTCGCCCGGAAGGCAGGAGCCGTCACGGGCGGCAAGACGCTGGCATTGCAACTCAAGGGGCTTCACTGCGCCGGATGCGCAATGAGCGTCCGCTCCCGCCTGATGAAAGTAAGCGGCGTCGCGTCGGCGTCCGTGGACCCCGAGAAGCAGTCCGCCGTGGTGACGCTCCACAAAGGCGCGAAACGCCCGACCGACAGCGCATTGAAAGATGCCGTGAAATCCGCCGGGTACGTTTGCACAACGATAAGATGTGACGAATAACAGGCTACTCTTCGCGGACTGTTTTTGAAATAAATTTACAAATAGATATAGCAGGATTTAGAAACAGAGTTGCAGTAATAAACGAATAGCGGCTACATAGTTTCGCCCATCCAACACGTATCGACGGGGCGGCTTAGCTATCGATCCGAAAAAATCATAGAAAGATGAAGTCAACCGAATGAAATTTTCTACCGTTCACATACTGGCGACCTGTATCGCCCTCAACTTCCTGACAAACGTCGCGTCCGCACAAACGGCTACGGATAAGTCCTACCACAAGGCGGATAAGTCCTACCACAAGGCGGACGATTCCTTTCACAAAGCGGATCAGGCATACCATAAAAAAGGGAAAGCGGTGAATGCCGATACCATCGACAAGGCATTTCACAAACTGGAGGCGCGCTTCCACAAACTCGAAAAAACCTTCCACGCTCTCGACAGTAAGTACGACAAAAAAGCAGGCGCGTCGGGGAACGAGCAAGACAAGGCGTACCACACGCTCGACACCAAGTTCCATCAGGCGGACCGCGACTTCCATGCGTTCCATACGGCGTACCACAAACAAAGCGTCAAGCAACGGCGGGCGAACGCGGCAAAACTGGACCAACAGTTGCACCTTCTGGACAAACAGATGGAAGCACTCGACAAGGACATACACGCCCTCGATAAAGCCGACAACCACGGTGCAAGCACCAAACCGGGCGCGTAGAACGGTTCGAAATCAAACAGCCCCGGGGCGCAATCCGCGCCCCGGGGCTTTCCCATTTCCTGTCCGGTTCTAATGTAGTGCCGGAGCCTCGCTCGGCGTTTCTCCCGCTACAGGACGGTACGCCCGACCGATACCGCGCGAAAAAATGGCGTGAAATCAGCGGGTCCTGACTGCGCTACGGCGAAAGGCGCGTCATCCCCGCTGCCCAACCGGAATTTCGCGCCCGAGTAACGGTAGGGCGGTGCGCCCGCCCCCGACGCTCGGATCAATCCTCGTCCGGCATTTCGAACGCGGCGTACACGCTCTGCACGTCGTCGTGCTCCTCCAGGCGGTCGATCATCTTCAGCAGTGCCTCGGCGTCCTTACCCGACACCTCCTTCGTCTGCAACGGGATCATCGCCGTCTCGCCCGACACATACGCGAGTTTCGCCGCGTCGATTGCCGCCTTGACCGCGAAAAAGTCCTCGAATGTCGTGGAAACTTCGTATCCGCCCCCTTCCGCCTCCGTCACATCTTCCGCGCCCGCCTCCAGCGCGATCTCCATCAGGGCTTCTTCCGTCGCCGTGCCCGGCTCGAACAGGAAGATTCCCTTCGACTCGAACAGGTGCGCGACGCTACCCGATTCCCCCATCTTGCCCCCGGCTTTGGTGAATATCGAGCGTACATCGGCGACCGTGCGCTGTTTGTTATCGGTCAGGCACTGCACCAATACCGCGACTTTTGCGGGACCATACCCCTCGTACGTCAGTTCCTCGTAGTTCGCGCCCGCCAATTCGCCGGTGCCGCGCTGGATCGCGCGCTTGATGTTGTCGGCAGGCATGGACGCCTTTTTCGCATTATCGACCGCCTGCCGGAGCGACAGGTTCAGGTCCGGGTTGCCGCCGCCGTTTTTCGCGGCGACGATGATCTCGGCGGCGAGTTTCGTGAACGATTTCGAGCGCACCGCGTCCTGTTTCCCTTTACGCAGGCGAATGTTATGCCATTTACTATGTCCCGACATGGTGTGTTTGGTTTCCGTGCCGGTTACAAGCGAACGCGGCATTCCTCGAAGAATAATCGTACGATTTTACGGCGAACGCGGCGGCGGCGCAAGGGACGCCAGAGGCACATACGGTCCCCTCAAACGAACAGCGGTCGCACGGGCGGACGGGTTTCACCGCGCCGCGCCGCAGGAAGCACGGATCGTGAGTTGCGTCGGCAACAGGACGTGACGCGCCGGACCGTCCGCGCCCTCAATGCGGTCCAGCAGGATGCGCGCCGCGTGCTCGCCTAAAGCGCGCATCGGGAGGGTGACGGTGGACAGCGGCGGGTGCATGTACTCTGCCGTGGACGCGCCGCCGAACCCCATCAGTGCCATCTCCTCCGGAACTTTCTTCTCCGCATCGTGCAGGGCGCGTAGAACACCCATCGCGGTGCTGTCGGTCGCGGCAAGGATCGCGGTCACACCCTTCCCGGCTTTGTCGAGGAGCAGTTCGCGGGCGGCTTCCAACCCTTCGAGCGAACGTTCGTTGCGCGGGCGTAACGCTTCCCACGGGATCGTTTCCAGCCGCGCTTCCTTCATCACGGATTGGTAGCCCTGTAGCCGTTCGCGTTGGGCGGTGTTCATACGGTGGGGCGCGTAAATATAGGCGACGCGCTTGTGCCCGAGGCGGAGCAGATGGCGGGTCGCGGTGCGGGCGGCGGAAAAGTTGTCGGCGGCGACGTAGTCGGCGTCGAGACCCGGCACGAAGCGGTCCACGAACACGAACGGGATCTTCTCCGCTTCGAGGGCGCGGTAATGCTCGGTCGCGGGTTTGGCGTCGGGCGATTCCGGGTCGTCGTCGCTCGGCGCGATCAGAAAGCCGTCCACGCGTTTCTGTTTCAACGCCTCGATCTGGGTTTCTTCCTGCCGCAGTTCGGACGGGGCGTAATCGAGGAGCAGGTGGTAGTCGTGTTCCGCCAGGACCGATTGCGCCCCGGCTAAGACCTCGCTCCAGAACGCCGACGACGTATACCCGACGACCGCCCCGATGGTGAACGATTTCCCGGAGCGCAAGCCCCGTGCGAGATGATTTTTGCGGTAGCCTAAATCCGACGCGATGGAAAGAATCCGTTCGCGGGTTTCGCGCCGGATACGGGGGTCGTTGTTGATGGCGAGGCTGACCGTGGAAACATCCACCCCGGCTTGCCGCGCCACATCTTTCATCGTCGTCGCCATCGTCAGTTTATCGAAATTCTATTTTCAAAGGTTTGGATACGGGGGGGCGTGCTTGCTTCGTTGCGCTTATCGTACCCGTTATTGTTTATTTTTCAACGAAGGCATGCCTGTTTCCTTCCGTGACGGCGACAATAATTCATATGAATTTTCGTCGCGCCGGTGCATCACTGCGTGGATGAGGATGGTGCCACGCGTTCAAAGTCTGTTCAAACGGGGCGGTGTTGCCGTCCGACTCGAATGCCGACCCGGTAGACGCAGAGCGTGTGACCTACGCGGCACTGCTCGCGGAAACGGAGATGGAATCGCCTCGGATTGGGAGTCGCTCCTTTGGAAACGGTACAACGCTCTGCAGGCGAATCGAATCCGGTATATCGGGGGACGACAGAACGCCCCCTCACCGTGTCCGGATGAGGAGGCGGTTCTATAGAGACTGCCTTAGTGGGCTGGTGCGAGTGTCGACTCGTTTGCGACTTCCGCACTTACCGGAGCACTCGCCCGCTCCCGCTGCGTTTTGATGTGCGCGATGGCGTAGATCATCAGTCCGTACATCGGCTTGGCGACGACATCGGCGATGGAATACCCCACCTGCTTGCCGACCAGCGCAACGGCCGGGTCGAGGTTGAGGAGCGGCAGGAGGTACGCAATCGGATACACCCCCCAACTCGCCAGCAAAAGCAATCGCAGACCGAACAGTAACCCCTTGACATCGTCGGTTTCGCGAGTCATCGCCGCCCCGACCTCGGTCCAGAGGACATAGAGAATATAGACGAACGGTATGGTACTCAACGTGCCCCAGATGAGGCGCGTCGTCGTGTCCGTCGCCACCTCGCCGGGATAGCCCAGCACGATCATCAACACGGCGGCGATCACCAGGTTACTGATCAACGAACCGCGCTTTTGCCCGGTGACATAGAGGACAGCGATCAGTTCGACCAGCAATAGAGGAACCGTGAGTAGCCAGTCGGCATACCGGTACGCCTCGTTGAAAAGTTCGTTCGTTGGGGAGTAGCCAGTTGCGGTGTGGGTGAACGCCGCGTTCCAACTGGAGAACATCCGAACATAGTGGTAGCAGGCGATACCGACGATGAGCGCACCGACTTCCAGCACGCGCTGATACTTGTAGGCGACGGTGTTACGCGCCAGCAAAAAGAATACGAACGCAGCCCCCATCGCCGCGATGGTGAACGAGAGGGAATTGTAGACGAGGTCATATTGACCTAACGACAGATTCGGCATGTTTCTAAAGCTCCTACGCTAAAAAGAGTAAAGTGTTATGTTTCACAGTCCTTGTGAGACACGCATGATTTCGTTTATGGCACGCCTGAAACCGCATTTGGCGTAATCCTTTCTAATTTGCGATAGGTGCCACGGCTTATAAATCAAGGCGTGCCCTATACAACTACAGCCCAAAAAATAAGTTCTCATTTTTTTTACAAACATGTTTGAAACCAGGAAACGCGTGGTAGTCCACTGCGATAATCGGGAACTACCGCCACGGGCACCGCGTTGCGTACAACATCGGATAGTCTACGGAGCAGTTTCACATCCCATAAACAGAAGGTTCGACGCCCATGTACAAAGCCAGTACGCCACCGGTATTCAGCCACACGAACGATGAGAAAAACGCCTCAGGGCAGGGGCAAAACGGGGGTACCGATACGCGCTATAAATACATCATCCTCGGCGCGGGATGCGCGGGGCTTTCCTTGTGCTGGTATCTTCTGGAAGCGGGTGTGCGCGACCCGATCCTGATCCTCGACCGCAAGACCGGATTCGGGAACGACCGGACGTGGTGCTTCTGGGACACGGAGCCGACCCCATTCACGCATCTCGCGACGCACCGCTGGAACACATGGGCGGTGCGTGGGAGCGACGACAGATCGGATATACGCGCCTCGTCCCCCGTAACGCCCTACGTGCGACTGCGCGGTGCCGACTTTTATACCGCAGTGCTCGCCCGGATCGCAGTTCACCCGAACGTGACGGTGCGGCTCGGCGTCCCGATCACGGGCGGCTACCGCGACGAACCGGGGGGCGTTCGGGTTCCGACCGGGACAGGGGATTTTCGCGGCGAGATGCTCTTCGACGCACTGGCACTCGGAAGCCCCCGTTTCCCGGTCGCGCGCCCCGCCGATGTCACCTTTCTCCAGCAATTTTTCGGGCAGATAATCCGAACGGAGTCTGACGTATTCGACCCGCAAACCGTGACACTGATGGACTTCGCGAGACAAGTGCCCGCGACAAAGACGGATACGGGGATACGATTTATGTACGTTTTGCCGCTCTCCCCCCGTGAGGCACTGGTGGAAAACACCCTGTTATTACCGGCGCGCGGAGGCGCGAAAGACGCCCTCGCACGGGAGGAGAACGCGCTCGCCGGTCGCCGGGAGATTGCCACGTATCTGCGCACCCGGTATGGCTTGCGCGACTTCACGGTGCGCAGCGAGGAACAGGGAATGATTCCGATGACGACCCGTGAGTTCCCACTCCGGACAGGAGCGAACACGTTCGCCATCGGACTCGCCGGGGGTGCGGCGCGACCGTCGAGCGGTTACGCGTTCCTGCGGATTCAGAAGCGGTGTCGTGCTCTGGCGCAGGCGGTCACCAGCGGTGATTGGGGTCCGCTGAAGCGATCCGCATCCCCGTCGCGGACTGCCGTGCTGGACCGGATCTTCTTGCAGGCGATGGAGCAGAATCCGGGTGCGGTGCCGGACTATTTCGGGCGCATGTTCGCGCACGTCCCGCCGGACATGCTGGTACGCCTCCTGTCCGATACGGCTTCCTGGCGCGACTGCCTCGGAGTTATCCGCGTGCTGCCGTTAGGCGACTTCGTCCGCGCCGCCGCCGACTCTTGCCCTCCGTGGTCGAAGATGGTTCGACGGGACGGTCCCAACTGACACCGACATCGGATGTCGCCCCGCTACGTACCTCCGCCGAGGTGGCACTGCGCCCGTGGATGACCTATCCGGCATGGGGCGCGATGATTCTGGTACTGATCGCGACGGTCCTACTCCCCACGCGAACGGTGTCGGCAATCGCCCTTTATCCCTTTCTGATCAGCCTCGTGTTTCTGGGTCTGCCGCACGGCGCGTGGGACCACCGGGTGATCGCCGCCGCACGGGGAACGACTCTTTCGTGGCACCACCTGACGATAGTTTGCGCGGCGTATACTCTGATGGTCGGGCTGTACGGAGCACTCTGGCTCGCCGCGCCGCCGCTCGCATTCGTGCTGTTCATCGTGCAATCCTGGCTACACTGGGGGCAGGGGGACGCCGCGTACCTGCAGTCACGGTACGCAACCCGAACCGGTCCCCCCCAATGGCTCACGTGGATTGTGCGCGGGGGAGCACCGATTCTGCTGCCGATATTCCGGTTTCCCGAAGAGTTCGCTCGCATCGCTGGCGGAGTCACCGGTCTTTTCACGCCGCAACGTGCCGGAACATGGCTACTTCCCCCCTCGCTGTGCGGGTCAGGGTTGTTCCTGCTCACGGTTTCGGTAGTGGCATACCTGATTCTGGTCGTTCGTTCCCCCGGTCGAGCCGATCCTGCGAGCCGTGTTGTTGCCGTTGAAGATGTCGCCGAGGTTTCGCTACTATACACCGTGTTCGCGGTCGCGAATCCGGTGCTTGCGGTAGGTATCTACTTCTGTTGCTGGCACGGTTTGCGGCACATCGCGCGGCTCCTCTTGCTGGAGGAATCGAGTCGCGTGCTGTGCGCCACCGGACGGGTCGCCGCTGCGGGCGTGTGTTTCGGGTGGCAGTGTCTTCCGATTCTGCTGGCGGCACTGGGGATGCTATGGGGTGCCTACCTTTGGGCTGTTCGTACCGGAGCAAGTGACGGGACGACGACGGCACTCTCTGTGTACCTGGCGATGATTGCCTGTTTAACATTCCCCCATTTCCTGCTGGTGTGCTGGCTGGACCATGTTCAGTCGCAAGACAGGTGCGAACAGAAGGAAACCGGGGGATAACCGTGGAACGTGAGCGACGTTTCCATCTATTCGTGCTATAACCCTTCCAAGAAAGTTGCAAAGTTGCTATGAATCCTGACTGTCTGCGCTACCGACTGACTGACGATGAACGCCGCGCGTTCAATGAAACCGGCTATCTGGTGCTGGAGGATGTGCTGCCTCCTGCCCAGGTTACCGCCCTGACCGCGCTCGCCGACGGAATCCATGCCCGCGAGGTCGCGGCAGGTTTCGACCCGAAGAAAGGGTTGTTCTATCCGAACTTCATCCCCGAAAGCTCACTCTTCCAAGAGTTGGTGGACCACGACCGGGTACTCCCGAAAGTCTGGGGGCTTCTCGGATGGAACATCTACCTGTACCACGCGCATCTGATTGTGACGCCGCCGAGCGGGGAGCCGGTCAGTGACAAGACCTACGGCTGGCACCAGGACAGCGGGCGAGTAAACGCCGAGATCGAGTCGCATCCGCGTCCCCGGTTGTCGCTCAAAGTCGCCTATTTCCTTTCCGACACCGGCGAGCCGGGGCGGGGTAACTTCTGGGTAGTTCCCGGTAGCCACTTAGCGGACACGCTGGATCGCCCCGCAACCGGCATCGGGCAACCGGACGGCGCGGTGCCGGTGCTGGCGAAGCCGGGAACCGCCGTCCTGTTCGACCGCCGACTGTGGCATGCCGGGACCCCGAACGGTTCGGACGTGACCCGAAAAGTGCTATTTTACGGGTACTCTTATCGCTGGCTTCGTACGAAAGACGACATGACCGTGCAAAGCCTGTGGGAGCAAAGCGACCCGGTTCGGCGGCAACTGCTGGGCTGGGGCGTGAACAGCAACGGCTTCTACAGCCCGTCCGACGAAGACGTGCCGCTCCGTGTCTGGCTGCGCGAGCACTCCCCGGACGACGCGAAATGAAGTCGGCTGGTATCGGATAGTGATCCGTAAATAGAAACAGAAATAGAAAGTATAACGATGCGTATCTTGATTACGGGTGCCGGTAGCAACATGGGGCGGGGCATGGTCCCCCGTCTCCGAGAGGTGGGGCACGACCTGGTACTCTCCGACGTGAACCGGCTCACGGACGGCGAACCATTCACCGGCTTGCCGTTCGTACAGTGCGACCTGCAGAACGGGTTCGGACTGGAACGGGCGGTCGCGGGATGCGACCTTGTCTTGCACCTTCCGGCGTGGCACGGCATCCACTGGGGTCAAAAGACGGAGGTGGACTACTGGCGTCTCAACGTGGATGGGACGTTCTACACCCTCCAAGCGGCGAAAGAAGCCGGGGTGAAGCGGGTCGTATTCCTGTCCTCGACCGCCTGGTACGGACACTACGATAAGTACGGCTTCACCAAACGGATCGGCGAGGAGTTGTGCGAATACCACCGGGTGAACCACGCAATGCGCTACGTCGCCGTCCGCCCGAACGACCTGACACCGTGGGGCGAGGATTGGGTGAACCGTTACGGGGCGCGGCTCCTGTACGGCGGCGTGGACCGCGACGACGTGTTGGACTGTATCGCGCAGAGCATTCAAGTTCTTGAAAAGCCGTTGAACGACGGCGCGGAGCCTGAAAACCAGGTCGTCCACGCGGTGCGCGGCGACGTGTACTCCGACGAGCAGATCGCCGATTGGGAAAGCGACCCTCTCGCCGCGTGTGAGCGGATCTTCCCCGGCTCAGCGGTGCTGGTTCAAAAATACAACATCGGAATCACTCGAAAACCGTCGGTCAGCAAGACGGACGACGGAGCGAAAGCAATCGGTTACACTCCCTCGCGTCATTTCGGGACGTTCCTGGAAACGCTACGACGATTCGACGAAGAGGGCGGACCGGAGCGCGTGGCGCAGATGCGATGCCCGTACTGACACTCTGACGGAAATATAACCCGCAACGCATGCGGCAATACGACGAAGAAAGCAACTATCAATGGCATTGACGAAACGAACACTGGGACGCACCGGTCTCGAAGTCACCCAACTCGGCTACGGCGCGATGGAGGTGCGTGGCTCGCGCATCTGGGGCGGTCGCCCGGTCACGGAGGGGCAGGCGGAAACGATCCTGAACGCCGTGCTCGACGTGGGGATAAACTTTATCGACACCGCGAACGATTACGGTCAGAGCGAGGAGTTCATCGGCAAGCATCTGAACAAGCGGCGTGGCGAGTATTATCTCGCGACCAAGTGCGGTTGCACGGTGGTTCACAAGGACGAGAACACGGACGATACCCCGCACGTCTGGACACGCGAGAACCTGTTTCGCGGTCTGCACGAGAGTCTGGAGCGGATGCGTACCGACTATGTGGACGTGATGCAACTCCACAACCCGAGCGTGGAACAGGCGGAACAGGGCGATCTGGTCGCGGTCCTGCAGGAGATGAAACAGCAGGGCAAGGTGCGCTGGATCGGTTGTTCGTCCACGTTGCCGCATATCACGAGCTACATCGATTCCGGCGTTTTCGACGTTTTCCAGATCCCCTACTCCGCGCTGGAGCGTCAGCATGAGAACGTGATCTCACAGGCGGCGCAGGCGGGTGCGGGCATCATCGACCGGGGCGGCGTGGCACGCGGCGAGCCGGGCGCGGGTCTCGGCGGCGAGGACCGGTGGAAAAAATTCGAGGCGGCGAACCTGGACGAACTGCGCGAAGAGGGTGAATCGCGCACCGCGTTCCTATTGCGTTTCCTGATCGCTCACCCGGACATTCACACGACCATCGTCGGCACACTACACCCGGAACACCTTCAGGAGAACGTCGCCATTGCGGCGAAGGGACCGCTCTCCCCGGACGTTTACGCGGAAGTCAAACGCCGACTCGATGATAGTGGAGAAATGCCTGCGGTGTAGTTCCTCCCTCCCCCCAGCCCCCTCCCTCATCGGAATGAGAGAGGGGGAGTACCGGGGCGACACGTTATCCCACTTCCCTAAACGCCCGACAAA
>JAYULM010000303.1:0-10717 GCA_043763605.1 Armatimonadota bacterium
CCCGCAGGGTCTACAGCCGAAGGCTTCCAGCGGAACCCTTCAGGGTCCGATCACCGTCCGGTACTCCCCATCTTCCGACACAATACCTGATACTGCGTCCCGAGCGGCAATCCCGACAGTTTCGCCTCCAGCGGGCGCAACAACTTCAGCACACGCGGGAAGATGAACAGAAAGTCGGTGCGCACGATCTCGAATCCGCCGTGGTCCCGGAGCATCGTGTGCGCCGTGCGCGGCGTGAGCGGGACTGCGTCGGCGTCGAACGGGCAACGACTCATCACGTAGCGCGTCGCGGGCGAGAGCCAGTTGTTTTCCCAGAGCGCGAACCACCCGCCGGGTTTGAGCGAACGGGAAATGTACTCCATCGCTTCCCGCCGCTCGGCGACCGGAATGTGGTGGAACACGCCGTTGGTGAAAACGCCGTCCATTTCGCCGCACGGTTCGTACTGCGTCAGCGTGTGATACGCCGCCCGCGCGTCGGCGTGGTCGCGCCCGGCGACCCGGATCGAGGCGGCGGAAATATCCACGCCGATCACGCGGTCAGCCCCCATCTCCCCTAGGAGAAACGGCGTCGCGGACCCGGTGCCGCACCCGTAATCCAGCACTGCGAGTGGCGTGTCGGGCGCGGTCTGCTTGCCAACATATTGCGCGGTCCAGACGATGCGCCCATTGGCGAAAAAGTTCTTGTCCTCGCCGGATACCGAGATGCCCTGCGCGAGAGCGGCGTCGTACTCCTCGGCGTAGCGGTCGAATTCGGCGGTATTGCTGGTGTCAACGTTTTGGGGCATGGATACGTCACGTGTCGTTACCGACGGGCGAGTGCTTGCGATCCGTTGCGGTACGTCGGACGCTACTTGTTGCCCATTATACCGCCCCGATGCCACGCAGACGAAGCCGAACCGCGCGGCGGGGTTTATGGTCGTTGCTCTCGCGCAGAACCCGGCAGGAGTTTGATCTCCGGCGCGGTTTTGTTCTTGGCTTTCGCGATCCGTTCCACGATCTCATCGAGCGTCATTCCCTCGAACTCCGGGACGGAGCTTTGCACATACAGATAGCGGCGACGGTTTGAGAAACGCGATTGAACAACGAACGGGGCTATTTCGACATCGTACCAGGACGACGACCGGTCGAACGTCAGGTACAAATATCCTTTGACATCGGGAGTGTATTCGCCGAATCGGATCTGTTGGTCTCGATACTGCCGTGGTTCCCGATACGAATCGGGCGGGTTTTTGATCCGTGGGTCGTTGTAATGACCGGTGATCGCGATCTGCGTTGCCGCGTTGTAGGACATGCCGCCGTTGATCAGCGTCCGGTCGATCCCGGCTTTCTCCAGCCTGCCCGCGACGATGCGCGCGGCGTTATACTCCAGAAAAAGGTCGCTCGTCGTCATCACGGCGAAATAGCCCCACGCGGAAACGAAAAGCCCGCTGATTGCATATCCCATTCGGGACGCGAACCGTGTCGGTTTCTCGTCCCCGTGTTGTCCGAAATACAGGAGTCCCAGTATCACGCCGGGCAGAACCGGCAATAGATAGCGGTCAAACACCCCGAACGACAAGGGGACGCACGTTTTGACCCACAGGAGGGGGAGATATACCGCCATGAAAACCGCGTTGAGGAGCAAGGCGAACGGCATCTCGCGAAGCACCGTCTTTCTCGTCGCGGAGATGTAGGCGGCGTTCGCGGCGACCAGCGATGTGACGACGACCACCAACACGCTCAGCGCGGTTGACCAGGGGACCGGGAAGTGTCGCGGTCGTTTGGTGATCTGTTCCTGAATCAGTCCCCACCATATTCCCCAAGGGGCGACCGTGGAGTCCATCCAGGGGAACCGCTGATACGGGGGCGTTTGTTTCAGGTACCACTGGATCAGTATGAAGACCCCGGCCGCGACGCTGCCGAGGACGCGTTGGCGCGGCGTCATGTTCCAGATCAGACGGTGCGCGAGCGGGACGGCGGGCAGGGCGAGGACGATCAGCGTGTAGGCGACCTCGTAGCTCAGGTCGCCGACAAAGCCCCAGTTGTTGAACACGCGGGTGAAAAACTCCGGGAGTGCCACGTCCACCTGTTCCAGAACGGCGTAAGGCTGGCGGGCGAACCACGCGTTCCCCAGTGCGGTAGACAGGAGAATCGTCACCAGTGCGAGTGTGCAGGCGGCTAATGACTGATTTTGTACGGCGCGCGTGGTCGCCGCCGCACCGGACCTGCGGGCGCGCACCACGACCAGCACCGGTCCCAGTGCCGCAAGTATCCAGTTAATCTGCCGGACCGTCCCGCCGATCACGCCCAGCACCGTCGCGATTCCTATCCAGATCAGGTACGCCCGGCGGTTCGCGGGATCGTCGCCCGCCGCGCGCGCCCCGTCCGCGCGTGCGAATGCGTACACGGTGGCGAGGAACAACACCGTGCAGGGCATCTCCGACATGAACGTGACCGCGTGCGGGAGGAACATCGGCGACAAGCCCATCGTGAGTGAGCCGAGGAGGGCGGATGTCGGTTCGATATTGCTACGGCGGAATGTGGCGTAGCACAGAAAGACGCTAATCAGGGCAAGCGGTACACAGGACAGGCGGACGGCGGTGTAGGAGTCGCCAAAGACGAGGGCGAACAGTGCCCCCCAGTAGAGTTGCGCCCCCAGCATCGCCGCCGCCCACCCGTTGTAGAGGATCTTCCCCGTCGCCGCCAGGTCGCGCGAACTTTGCACGTAGGACCAGTCGTCATTGACTCCTATCTCGGCGTACGGTTCGGTGAGTAAGCAGGCGACCAGAACGAGGCAGACGGCGATCAGTGTGTTGCGTAAATCGGGACGGGAAATCCACATAACGGGATAGCTTTCTTCCGCATTCGGTGCCCCGGGGGTGCGCACACGCCTATTTGCGGCGCAAACCGAGAACACTCAAGAAAAATGAGAACAGAACGGTTTGGAATCCGATCAGTATCGCGAACAAGGACGGGATGACGATACGCAGAAGCGATCCCGGCTCCTGCGGACCGAAATCGCTGTCACGCCATTCCTGAAAGGACCACAGTGCGCCTCCTAAGCCTGATACTGCAAGAATCGCGCCAGCGATCAAACCGGATTCCAGCGTGACGTACCGGAAGAGTCGCGCCAAGCGCGGATCGTCCGGCAACAAGCCCTCTGTGATCGCGAAAATTTTGGTAAAAAGACCGAAAACAATCGACTGATAGCCGAGGGCGACCGCGACTGCGGCGAAAAGCAACGTATGCACGTCGAACACGTATCGCCCAACGCGCAACGGTCCCGGCATCAAGGCAAGACCGACGAGCAGTCCGGCAAACATTGTGAAAAATCCGGGATAGAGGAACAGCCACCGGGGACTGTACATCAGCAGGAAGCGCAGATGTCGCCAGCCGTCGCGCCACGAGCGCAGGTGCGGGGGGCGAGAGCGGCCGTCCGGCGCGAGCGTAGTGGGCACCTCGGCGATACGCATCCCGAACAGCGTGGCTTTCACCACCATCTCTGACGCAAACTCCATCCCCGTGGTGCGCAAGTCCATCCGCTCCGCCGCCGTTTTGCTGAAGCCGCGTAACCCGCAGTGAAAATCGCCGCACGGCGACGGGAAAAGTATCCTGCCGATGGTAGTCAGCACCGGATTCCCCAGGTAGCGGTGCAGGGGCGGCATCGCTCCCGGCGCGATCCCGCCTCGGAAGCGGTTGCCCATCACCAGGTCGTAACCCTCGCGCAACTTCTCCACGAACGGGGAAAGGTTGGTAAAATCGTAGGAATCGTCGGCGTCGCCCATAATGATGTAGCGACCTCGGGCGTCAGCGATGCCACCGGACAGTGCCGCACCGTACCCCTTTTCGGTGACCGGTATCACCCGCGCACCGGCATACCGCGCGATATCGGGTGAGCCGTCCGTGGAGCCGTTATCGGCGATAAGCACCTCGCCGGTCACGTCGTTGGCTTCGAGAAAGCCCCGCGCCTTGCGAATGCAGATTTCCAGCGTTTCGGCTTCGTCCAGACACGGCATCAGGATCGTCAGTTCGATTTGCGCCGGGGGCACTTCGGGGTTAGCCGCGATGTTGTAGGATTTATCTTGCAAGGTGGTTAATAAAGGTGGTTAATAAATGCGGGACGACGTGTCCTCATTCGTTCACAGGTTCCGATCCCTATGCGAAAATCTCCCCCCATCGACAAACAGAAGATCACACTCTCGATCACCTATATCTATGCGTCGTGGTTGGTGCTACAGATATTTCTGACCAAGTTCGGGCTGGACGCGCTACACACAACGCGGTTTCTGGATACCGTCGCGGCGGTCGTCCATCGCCCGTTCGTGTATCGCGCGCTGGTGCCGACACTTGTCCGGTCGTTGTCAACCATGATACCGCACGGTGCCACCGATCCGCTGGAAAACGCCCTTTACCAACCGGAAATACTTCCCACGCACGCTACCCCCTGGGGCATACAGTACGTCTGGTTCGCGCTGCTCGCCTGGGGGTGTTTTATCGGATTCGCTTACTGCATACGCTGGCTGACGCGCTATTTTTATCCCGCGTACTCTCCGCATATCCTCGATTTCGGGGTACCGCTCGCCGCGCTGTTCGCCCTGCCGCTGTTCTTCCGGCATTTCAATTTCGTGTACGACCCGGCGACCATCCTCCTGTTCCCGCTCGCGCTGGTCTGCCTTTTGCAGGAGCGGTACCTGCTGTACGTGTTAATACTCGCGCTCTGTGCCCTGAACAAGGAAACGTCCGTGCTACTGATCCCCGCGTTTGTGGTTCATGCGCGGAGTCGCGGGATGAAAACGGTCCCCATGATCGCGCTCGCCGCGCTACAACTCGCCATCTGTCTCGGGATCTACAAATACATTTCGATCAGCATGGCGGACCGTCCGGGTGTACCGATGGAGATCCAGATATTCAAGTACAACCTGATGCTCCCGATCAAACAGCCCTACGCGTTCGTGTGGCTCCTTTGTGTAGGGAGTTTCTTTATTTATTTCGCGTCACGGGACTGGAAGACCAAGCCACCGTTTCTACGCCACTCGCTCGTCTTTATGCTGATCCCGCACACCGCGATGCTGATCGTGGTCGGTTGCCTGGACGAGATACGCATTTTCTACGAGGTGTACGCGGTAACGGTGCTACTGATGACGCCGACGCTGGTCGGGTTCGTGCGAGACGTGACCGGCGCGTCCGACGAACCCCGCACGCCGACTAATACCCCAGTCCCCGCAGATACTCCCGGCTGATGCGCAGGCTTTCCGCCGGGGTTTCTTTCGTGGTGACATCGGTTTCCACCAACAGCCAGCCGGGGTAGTTCGCCGCCCGGAGTGCCGCGAGCACACGCCCGAAATCGATACAGCCCTCGCCCAGTTCTGCGAACAAACCGTTCTGTGCGAACGTGCCATACTTCCAGCCTTCCGCGACGCCTTTCGCGCGTACGTCGGGATGGATGTCTTTCAGATGGATCGCGGCGATGCGCGCGGCGTGTCGCTCGACGAACTCGCCGACATCGGCACCCGCCCAGGCGAGGTGCCCGGTGTCCAGCCCGAGGAAAAGCGCGCCGGGGTTGGTCAGGGCGAGTACGTTTTCCAGTTCGTTTTCCGATTCGACGACGGTTCCGACATGGTTGTGCAGACACGCGCGGACGTTCCCGGTCGCCAGCATCGCGGACCCGACCGCGTTTAACGTTTCGGCGAGATGTTTTAACTCATCGGTACTGATTCCGTCGGCGGATGTGATCCGCCCGGCGAGTTCGGGGCGTGTTTTGCCGGATTTCGTATGGTAGCCCCACCCGTCCGCGTCCACGAAACATTCCGACACGGAAACTGCAGCGGCGAACGCGGCGAAGCGTTTCGCCTTCTCTACCAGCGGGGCGCGGTTCGCGGGCTTCCACGGTTCGCCGCCCGCGAGATAGGCGGGCGCGGGCTTCAGTCCGAACGCGGCGAGTTTCGCGGTCTCTGCGGCGGGCGACTCCCCGGAATAGGGTCCGACCGGGACGCCGACATACCCGGCGTCCGCGATCTCGGTATAGATGCGGTCCGCCGTATAGGTTTCCGGGTCGCGCTTCTTGAACGCGTCATACTGTAGCGGCACGACGCCGACGGGGTTGGTAGTGTTCATTCGTTGTCCTCGATAATTGGCGACGTGGATCGCGTTTCTGGGTGGCGTGTCCGCCTGTAGGTACTATTCGTAACATTTCTTACCTAAGAGCGAAACCAAGCATCCGTATTCTATTCGTCCAACAGGCTGTTGGACAATTGTCCAGCGGATTGCTGGACGAATGGGAATCTCAGGGTGATTTGTGCAAGTGTCACTTGCACAAATTGATGAATCCCTACCGCGCGGACGGTTCGTCCACCGTTTTCAGTTCATACCGGTCCTCCGCGTTCGATCCATCTGGGGAGAGTGGTAGAACCGTGAGTGTACCGAGAAGGGTGGGATATATCGGGGACGAATCTCCGATGCGAACGTCGGTGGCGGTGAGAACAAGGACGCCATGCACCTGCGCCGCCATGATGAAGTCTGCTTCCCCGGATTTGCCTCCGAAATCATAACTTACTATAACGTCCGGGCTTTGCGAGAGCAACCGGTCCTGTCTTCTGCTATGCGTGTCGTCGAGAACAATAGTATCGGGGTCGGATGCCCAATGGCGCAACGCGGCAAGAGTCTGGTTTTTCAGGTAACGATGGCGTTTCGCCCCGGCGACGAAAAGGATACCGCCGTTCTGTTTTCCGTGGCGTAGAACGGCTTCCAGAGAGCCGCGAGTCGCGGCAGACATGGGTAAATCCGCCAAAGAAACGGTCACAGAAAGCAAGGACGCCGGTAACAACGCGACACGCAGACGGTCGCCCGTCGCTACCGGGAGCACGGCGACAGTTGCCATCATGGTTTGCTCTGCCAAACCGAACCGGAGCGTTTTGCCATCCGCTTGTGACACCAGATACTTAGCCGCCTGGGGCACGTCCCCCACGTCCGAAAGGGTATGAAGTGAGCCGTTCGCATCGCGTACCTGCACCCGGTATGTCCCGTCCATTTGCGGCTCGAAATGCACTTCGCCCGCGTCGAATTCGCGAACGGCGGCGAGTAGAATCTGTTTCGCCGCTTCTTCGCCGTGAGAGGGGAGACCCCCCGCCCCCGATTCCGGGAGAGCAAGAGGGGACAGTGGAGAGGGACGTTCGCCAGTCGCGCGGGACGACTCCGCAGTGCCTGCTCCGGCTCGCGGAAACTGCGTTTCCGCTGCTCCCCCGGGGGCGGGGGGGCTTCCGAACGCATTCGCCTTCGCCGCAACCGCGTCTTCCAACCGTAGCATCCGCTCCGCTATCGAGAGGCGCGGGATCAGGTCGCCCATGTCCATCGGCTTGACCATGAAATCGTCCGCGCCCGCTTCCAGACCCGCACGTCGGTCTTCCGGTCGCCCGCGTGCGGTGAGCAGGATCACGAAGCGATACGGGGCGCCCGGCTTGTACTCCCCGCGCAGCTTGCGGGTCAGTTCCAGCCCGTCCATGCCCGGCATCATCCAGTCGGAGATCACGACGCGGTACTCGAACGCGGTGTCGCTGGCGAGAAGGGTATGGGCTTGCTCACCATCGGTGGCAACGACGGTTTCATGCCCCAACTTTTCCAACGCCTTGCGCAGAACGATGGCGGACGTGGAATCGTCCTCGGCGATCAGTACTTTCATGCGGCTTTGTCGCTATTCTCTTCTTCATCGCTCTCACCGGCGTCTGGAGCGGAAAATTCGATCTTGTCGTACACATCATGGAGAGCAATAGATATGCCAAGTCGCGGCAGATGCGCCATCGCCGACAGTCCCACGAAGTTGTGGTATTTCCAGTCGCCGTCCGATTCGCGCGAATACACCTCGACACGCGGGGTGTGTTGCGACACGAGAACATATTCCGCGAACGATTCCAGCAACTGATATTCCGCGAACTTATCGCCCCGGTCTTCCGCTTCGGTACTCGGCGACAAAACCTCCACGATAACGAAAGGATTCAACAGGATGTCGTTGTGCTCGTCAGGATAAAAAATAGGAGACTGTGCGCAAACTATGGCACCATCGGGATAGCGAAACCGATTCGTCGCCGGGACATGGATGCGAATGTCACCGGAACAGGTTTTGCAATCGCTCCTCTTTTTCAGCGCGATGTACAACTCACCTGTGATATTGACTGTGATTACTGAATGTTCATAACTCGCGCCAGACATTTTCCGCATCTCCCCATCGACGTATTCGCTCTTCTCGACGGCGGCGCGTTCCCGCTTCAAGTATTCAGCAACAGAGATATATGATGGTCTTTTCAGAACGGGAAAACCGTTCGTCGGGACACGAAGAACCTGCAGTCTGTCTAATGTTGCGGTCGCCATCGCTGTTTTCTCATTTCACGGATCGGTTAGCCGATTTTTTCCAAGCCGCCCAAATACGGGCGGAGCGGGGCGGGGACCGTGATCGATCCGTCCGCGTTCTGGTGGGTTTCCAGCATCGCGGCGACAACGCGGGGCAGGGCGAGTCCCGACGCGTTCAGCAAGTGCGGGAACTCGGGCTTGGCGTTCGGTTCGCGGCGGAAGCGGATGCTGGCACGCCGCGACTGGAAATCGGTGCAGTTGGACGCCGACGAGACTTCGAGCCACTTGCCCATGCCTGGCGACCATGCTTCGACATCGTAGGTTTTCGCCGCCGCGAACGAAATATCGCCCGCCGCTAAGCGCAGGAGCCGATAGGGGATCTCTAAGGCGTCTAAAATCGCGCACGCCTCGCGCGTCATCTCTTCTAACGCGGCGTCCGATTCCTCCGGCAAGACGTGGCGGAAGATCTCGACTTTGTCGAACTGATGAATGCGCTGCAAACCGCGCGTGTCCTTTCCTGCCGCGCCCGCTTCGCGCCGCCAGCACGGGGTGTGCGCCATGTATTTGAGCGGCAGAACGCCCGGCTCCAGGATCTCGCCGCGATGGATGTTGGCCAGCGCGGGTTCGGCGGTCGGCAGGAAAAACAGGTCGGATTCGGCGTCGTGATACATTTCCGGCGCGAACTTGACGATATGCCCCGACGCCGTGACCGATTCGCGGGTCAGCGCGTAGGGCAAGCCGACTTCGGTATAGCCGTGCTCGTCGGCGTGGAAGTCGAGCATGAATGTGATCAGGGCGCGTTGCAGGCGTGCGCCGAGTCCTCTGTACAGGACGAACCCGGACCCCGACAGTTTCGTGCCGCGCTCGAAGTCGACCAGACCGTGCTTTTCGCACAGTTCCCAGTGCGCTTTCGGCGCGAACGCGAACTCCGGCAGGGGGCGGGACGCGGGCGCGATCTCGACGGCATCCGCCTCGCCGCCCGCCTGAACGTCGTCCAGCGGCAGGTTCGGGATTTTGCCGACCACCGCTTCCTGCGCCGCCTCCAACTCCTTGACGCCGTCTTCAAGCGCGGCGATCTGCCCCTTGATTTCGGTAGACTGCGCGAGCAGGGCGGACGCGTCCTCGCCGCTTCGCTTTGCGGCGGCGATCTGGGGACCGAAGCGGTTTTGCTCCGCTTTGAGCGTCTCCATCGCGGTGAGACGCTTGCGCCGTTCGGCGTCCATGGTCAGCAGGTCGTCGATGGCGTTCGCGGCGGATGGGTCGCGCTTGGCGAGTGCCGCTTTCACGGCGTCAGGTTCGGTGCGGATACGTTTGATGTCAAGCATAGGTCAGTGGTCAGTGATCAGTGATTAGTGGTTAGTGGTTAGATAGTGTCGTCGGACCGTGAACGGTTCCGCTACGCGCCTTCGGCGGACGCGCCGGGCGCGGAAGAACCGGCGACGCCCCGCCGCCGGTTTCCCCGCTCGTAGAGCGTCCGCCGAAGGCGCGTAGCGGAACCGTTCACGGTCCGACGATAAGGCTGACGGTGTTTCTTCACCGATGGTAGCACGGTGCCACGCACAGGTCAAGGCGAACCCAACAAGCGGAGGACTTGACAAAGTAATAAATCGTATGTACTATGTGAATGAACATTCGCTCGCAATCCAAATGGGTGAGGAGTTTGGCATGACAGACGAAAAAGAGAGCACAGGCAAAGGCACAATCGCCGAGGAGCGGCGCGGGCAGATTTTGACCGCCGCGCTCAAATGCTTCGCGAAACGCGGGTTCCATCAAACGTCGATGGCGGAAGTGTGCGCGGAGGCGAAACTTTCGCCCGGCTCCGTGTACCGGTATTTTCGGTCGAAGGAAGAGATTATCTCCGCGCTGGCGGAAGCGGAGCACCAATCGTTGGCGTCGTGGTACGACGAACTGACGCAAAAAACCTCGGTGCGGGACGCGTTGGATACGTTGATCGGGTACTGGCTGGACAGCGTCGAGGACCACGGCGACTACGACGGTCCCGATTTCTGCGTGGTGTATGTCGAATTGTGCGCGGAGGCGGCGCGAAACCCACACATCGCCGCTATCGCGGAAAAGTTCGACGCGGCGCAGATAGCGGTGATCGAACTGGTACTCCAGCAGGCGACGGATCGTGGCGAGATCGCGGCGACACTGGACCGAAACATGACGGCGCGACTGATTAATGCCACTCTTGATGGGGTTATGATCCGCCTCGCCTACGACAAGTCTTTACCGAGCGACGCCTATCGGAACACGCTCCGTACTTTTTTGTATGGGGCGATAGGGTTTAGCGGACGCTAAAGGGTTCCGCTGGAAGCCTTCGGCTGTAGACGCTTCGCGTCAGTGGAGCGTTCGGTTGCCCTGCGAGCGACACCCCCCCGGCGACGCGAAGCGTCTA
>JAYULM010000304.1:0-2999 GCA_043763605.1 Armatimonadota bacterium
TGAGGTGCCTCTGGCGTTCGCGACGACATTTTGTTCGTCGCGATACCGTCCGAAATGCTCTCAGGACCGCCTATCCTTATTTTGCATCTGGTCTTAACGAAACGATGCGCAAGGCGGAAACCGGGAACGGCGGTGCGCCTACTTCGTTTCGCCGGTGCTAACCGCGTTCAGTTTTTGCCCGCGCAGGCGTTCGGGGGCGATCTTCGCGGCATCCCTCGCGGGAACCGTGACCGTGGTCGGGTCGCCGTCGGAAACGTACGCGGTCTTGCCCTTCTTCATCTGGTCCAGCCAGTCCGTGATTCCCGAACCGCCCTCCACCGCCTGAATACGCGGGATGTACATCGGGTCGAACGATTTGGCAAACGGCGACGGCGACGGGTTCGCGCCGACGAGCATCACGGACGCGTTGGCGTACGGCTGGTTCGCGTAGGTGCCTTTACCGAGTAAGGACCGGTTTTTCGGGGCGATCCCCATCGGTAGCGCGATGCTGACTATCGGCGTATCTGGCAGGATTTTCTGGATCTTCTGTACCGCCCCGCCGATCTCTTCCTGCACCTTCGCATCGGAGAGCGACTTCAGGCTGACATGCTTCACGGTGTGGTTGCCGATCTCGCAACCCATTTCGTCGCGCAGGAATTTGAACTTCGCCGTTCGCTCTTTCGCCGGACCGAACGCACTTTCCGGTAGGACATAAAAAGTGGCGCGCGTCTTCCAGTCGGCGTGTTTCTGCTCGAACTCGCGCAGGATCGCGACCGCGCAGTTCGGGTCCAGCGTCGTGCCGTCCTTCAAATAGCGGAACTGTGACGCGTCGGCGTCGTCGAATGTCAGGATCACGGGGCTGGCACCGGCGGGCAAGTCGATCTTCCCGGCGAGCATGTCCTGAAGGGCGACCGGGCGGTACCCTTCCTTATACAGTCGCTCCAGGTCCTTCCGGAAGTCGGACGCTCTCCGGTCGTAGCGGCTCGGCTTGACCGTGATGACCCGGTGATACTCCAGGACAGGGATCAGACCGGCTTCGTTCGCCGGGCGGTCGCTGACCGGTTTTGCCGGAGGAAGTGGTGCCGGGGTCGGTGAATCCGGCGCGGGAGTCGGTTGTGCGGTGTTCGCTACCGGTGCCTCGGTGACGGGTGAAACCGGCACGGACGTGCCGCCTCCCGGCGAACACCCGCAGGGGACGGTAGCCATGAGAAGGCAAACCGGTATAATAAAATCGGATATTTGAATATGACGAGACATGTAGAAGGAGTTCTACATCGGTCTCGCCTAATACTCCTTTCAAGGCGCGGCAGATACCGCCCTATTTTGCGCGGTGGTGCCTCCGTGGTGTGCCGCGAAAGAAATGATGGATTTAACCCATGAAGATTTACACACGTGCGGCGAAAACAGGCGGCACGTCCCTTTTTCTCGTGTCGGGCATACTGGCAACGTCTCTCCTGCTCACCGGTTGCCCCAATGCCAACAATGGCGGCGACGCCGCTTCCGGTTCCCCGGCACCACCGGCGAAGAACCCGGCGCAGGGAGGTGGCTCACCCGGTGCGCGCGGTCAGACTCTGGCAACCGCGCAGGGCGGGTCGCTGACACCGTCGCCCACCCCGACGCCGCTGGAGAAGGTCAAAATTACCGAGCCGGTGCGTGGCATCTACCTTTCCGGGTGGACCGTGGGCGGCACAAAGCGGTGGGGACAACTCCTGGATGTCGTCGACAAAACCGAGATCAACGCGATGGTGATCGACGTAAAAGAGGACGGTATGATGTCCTACAAAACCGACATCCCGCTGGCTATCGAGGTCGGCGCAAACCATAAAATGATCTCCGATATAGACGGAAAAATGGCGGAGTTGCGCAAGCGCAAGGTCTACTCCATCGCCCGAATCACCTGCTTTCGGGACGAGATCACCGCGAAGAAGCGGCTCGACCTTTCCGTACATACCGCAGGCGGGAAGCACTGGCGGGACAGCTCGGGGCACTACTGGCTTGATCCGTACAACAAGGCGAACTGGGACTACAACGTCGATGTCGCTATCGACGCGGCAAAGCGTGGTTTCAACGAGATCCAGTGGGACTACGTGCGATTCCCTTCGGAGGGATCGAAGGCGAACCGCATTTACCCCGCCAAAGAGAAGGGCGACCTTCGCTCCGAAGCTCGGGTGATCGCCGAGTTCCTGAAATACGCGAAGGAAAAACTAAAGCCGTATGATGTACTGGTCACCGCTGACATCTTCGGGCTAACCGTATCCGCAAAGCCCGACGATGACATGGGAATCGGACAAAAGGTTGACATGATGACTCCGAACCTCGACGTCATCTGTCCGATGATCTATCCCTCCCATTACAATCGCGGGGAGTACGGAATCCCGAACCCCAATGCCGCACCTTATAAGACGGTTTCCACCGCGCTCAAATATGCCGTGGAGCGTGTCAAAGGTACCGACTGCCGGATTCGCCCATGGTTGCAGGACTTTTCGCTCGGCTACCGATACGGTGAACCCGAGGTCCGCGCGCAGATCAAGGCCGCGCGGGAACATGGCATCGAGGAATACCTCCTGTGGAACGCCTCGAACCGCTACACGACCGCCGCGCTCGTTCCGCTAAAATCGGCGAAAAAGAAAACCGACAAAGTGACCGCGACACCGAGTCCTACGGCTAAGATGGCAAGCCCCAGCGCGAACGTAGAGAGCACGTCGGTAGGCACGGCGAGTCCCGCAAGCGAACCCGCCGTACAGAAAAAACCGTCGGAAGTGGCAACCCCGAAACCTTCCCCGATACCGTAGAAAACGGAGACGCCCCGCCGATGTGCGGGGCGTTTTTTTGCCTCACGTTGTTCTCGTCGCCCTAAAAAAACGATTCCGTATCCGTTCCAATACCAATTCTGACTGATTAGCTTTCGGACACTGAAGGGTTCCGGTGTAAGCGCGGACGCTGTAGACGCTTCGCGTCGACGGGGGCGGCGCGTTAGTTCGCCTACCCCACCCTCCCTCGACGCGAAGCGTCTACAGCGT
>JAYULM010000305.1:0-2998 GCA_043763605.1 Armatimonadota bacterium
TCCGAAGGAAACCCAAGCCGAAGGCTTCCACCGGAGGATGGAACATCCCCGCAACGCAGTAACGAGGCAGAAGAAAACGAAACGGGTACAGGGCAGGAAACGCCTTGTCCACCCGCGAATGGTTGGGTATGGCGGATTCTTTTCACAACTTTATCGGCGGCACGTTCCACGCGCCCAAGGATGGCGATACCTTCACGCGCACCAACCCGGCGGACGAGGGGGACGTTATCGGCGCGTTTCCCGACAGCGACGCGGGGGAAGTCGCGCGGGCGGTCGCGGCGGCGAAGGATGCATTGCCCGCGTGGCGCAAACTGTCCCCGGACGGCCGTTCGCAGTTCCTGTTTCGCGCCGCCGACATTCTGGAGCGTCGCAAAACCGAGGTCGCGGCGGCGTTGACCCGGGAAGAGGGCAAATCTATCGCCGAATCCACGGGCGAGACCGGGCGCGGCGTTGTGCTGCTTCGCTACTTCGCGGGCGAGGGATTGCGCGTCGGCGGGGACGTGATTCCGTCCGTCAATCCGAACGTCCTTTTCTTTACCGAGCGCGTACCACTGGGCGTCGTCGGGTTGATCACGCCGTGGAACTTCCCCGTCGCGATCCCCCTCTGGAAAGCCGCGCCCGCATTGGTGTACGGCAACACCGTCGTGCTCAAGCCGTCGGAAATGTCGCCTGTCACCGCGCATCTGCTCGCCGAAGTGTTCGCCGAAGCCGGTCTCCCGTCGGGCGTGTTCAATGTGATCTATGGGCGCGGCGCGACGGCGGGGCAGGCTCTCGTCGCGCACCCCGACGTGGCAGGGATCTCGTTCACCGGATCGGCGAAGACCGGCAAGGGGATCGCTTCCGTGTGTGTCGGGCGGGGCGCGAAGTACCAACTGGAGATGGGCGGCAAGAACCCTGCGGTGATCTTAGCCGACGCCGACATGACCCAGGCGGTCGAACTGGTCGTCCAGGGCGCGATGAAATCGGCGGGCGAGAAGTGCACGGCGACGTCGCGGGCTATCGTGGAAGAGTCGGTCGCCGACGAGTTCACCACGCGTGTCGTCGAGCGGGTCAAGGGGCTGAAAATCGGTCCGGGCACCGACGCTTCCTGTTATCTCGGTCCCGTGATCAACGGCGACGCCAAAGCGCGGGTGCTGTCGTTCATCGCAGCGGCAAAGGAAGGCGGCGCGAAGATTCTGACAGGCGGGTCCGTGCCGGACGACGCCGCACTCGCGAACGGGCACTATGTCCTGCCGACGGTGATTACCGGGGTTTCGCCCGATTTGCCGATAGCCCAGGAAGAAGTGTTCGGTCCGGTACTGACGATCCTGCGCGTCCCGGACTTCGACGCCGCACTCTCGGTCGCGAACGGCGTCGCGTACGGCTTGTCGGCATCGCTCTTCACGGCAAACCTCGGCAACGCCCTGCGCTTCGCCCGCGAGATGGACGCCGGGTTGGTTCGCGTGAACGGTGAAACGGCGGGCGTGGAACCGCAAGCCCCATTCGGCGGAATGAAAGGTTCGTCGTCGTGGAGCCGTGAGCAAGGGCAGGCGGCGAAGGAGTTTTACACGCAGATCAAAACGGTGTCGTTTGAGAAGGCGGGGTAAGGGGAGGGAATACTCTCTCATCTGGCGATTGGGGGAACAGAGTTTTCCGCGAAAAGCAAAAATCCCGCCCCCTTTCGGGGGCGGGATTTTCCGCATTTGCGATCCAAACACGGTCCGACCGGAACTTAGTTCAGGTGGAAGGTGCCGGTGAAGCCACACATGTCGCCGCCAGCAACCGGTTCGTAGGTAGCGTTGACGCAGGGAGCGGTCGCACCGGAGCCACGTACACCAGCCCCAGGAGGGGTGCCATCAACGTCAGCCGTCGTGGACGAGTTCGCACGCATCGGGAAGTAGATGCCCTTGTTGGTGGAGCCGTCGACAGTGTTGCGGACAACTTTGGACCACTTCACGTGACCGTCGGAGTAGGATACGTTGGTGCCGTCGCTGTGGCGAGTTACCGCTTCGTCGGAAACTTCGTCCTTCAGATCCGCACCAGCAACACCAGCCGCCGCAACCGCGACGTCACCGATGGAGTGACCGGAACCGAGGCCGAGGCGCCCCGCGTTAACGTCAGCCGGGGTGTATGTAGCCGAACCACCGCTGAACGCGTCACGCGGATCTTGACCGTCGGAGTTGAGGGTCAGAACGGTGGAGGAGACACCGGAGAGAGCCGCCTGCGACTTGCCCGCAAGCAGATCGTTGTACAGGTAGTCATTGATGGTGTTACCAGTGGCACCAGCACCAATAGCAGGGGATACCGCACCACCCGGTCGCGGACCGGACGGGTCCTGGAACAGTTGGTTGGCTTTGATGTACGGCGAAAGCAGACCCGGAACGATGACTCCCGGAGCCGCACCGGACGCGTAGTCCGGACCCCAGGCAACAAGCACACCGGCTTGGCCGATGGTGGTGACCGGCGGGAACTTCTCATCGTAGTCCTGGATGTACTGCAGGAAGCCGAGAGCCGCTTGCTTCTGGTTGGAAGCGTCGGACGCCTGGCGGGCTTTGGCGCGGGCTTTGGCGAAAACCGGGAACAGGATAGCCGCGAGGATCGCGATGATGGCGATGACGACGAGCAGTTCGATCAGAGTAAAACCGCGTCGGGTCGTTTTGAAAATGGAGTTCATTTGACTCACCTTTCGGAATGGATGGATTAGGATGAATAAAAGATCGCGTCGGGTCCCCCCGAGTTGACCGGGCTTTCGCCCACACCCAATATACCACGCCGCGCGGTTCGCGCAAATGATTCAAATGATTGAAAGAAAAAATGTTTAATCTTTTTCTACCCACCGGGCGGTGCTCCCAAACTTTCGCGCGGGAGTGGCAAGAGAAAATCTTCCCGGACGCTCTGCGCCATCCGTGTTTCCTCCCTGCCCCCGCCCCCTCGTTTTCCCTCCCTCCCCCCAGCCCCCTCCCTCATCGGAATGAGAGAGGGGGAGTCCGGAGGCGACACGTAGCCGCGTTTCCCGAAC
>JAYULM010000306.1:0-10698 GCA_043763605.1 Armatimonadota bacterium
GTTCACTGCGGCGGATGCCCGTGTGAAATTGCGTCACCTTTATCCAAAGTTTGAAGAGGGACAAAATTTCAACTATTCAACGGGATGAGGTACTAAGTAGCGCGAGGTGAGGATCATCTACCGGAAAAGTAATTCCTCTTCGGCATTTTGTTGGTACAAGTTTCCAGTCAATTTTGCGCTCATCGAGACCTGGGTTTGGTATACCATCTGCAAATCCAGTGACTACAATCCGATCTATTTTTCTTTCGCCTCGTTTCGTTAGCTCTTCAACCTGTTTAGCTACTTTTACACAAAGTGCGTCGCTCTCCTCATGGACAGCTCTTCCTGACTGGTACCCATACAACTCTTTTTTGATAATTACTGTTTCTATAGGTAAAGGGAGGGGGGGAATAGTAGTTTTTGAAGAGCCACGTGATCTTTCACTAACATAATGGGAAACCGTAGGACTAGGATCGGCTCCGTCATCGTCGTTAGAAATCTGCGCGAAAGAGTTGTTCCAAGCAAAAAGCAACATTACAGTGTTAGTAAGGAAAGCTTTAAACGCGAGGTTGTACTCCAGCTGTTGTTTTTGCGTCACGATTCTGCTACGTCTCCTTTCGTGAGTTATTGCAGGTGACATCTTGCTCACCAAATGTTAATCTATGACTAACGCTTGAATAGTGGGTTAAGTAGTTCCTCAAGGAGATTATACACTAAGATTGCTCCTTCGGCTACAAGAAAGATGAATTTTGTGTGAAGAATGAAGGCGAGAATCAAGAGATGCCCGGGCATCTAACTCGAAATGTTAGTGTGACGCTTCGCCGTTTGACAACGCCGCCCCCCGGCGTGATAATGAAACGAAAACACAGGCGGTCGGTCGGGCAATTGGCTCGACAAGTAGCAGCGTCGCTGACCGGGGAACGGGATAAACTCATGGCAAGAATACTGGTCAGCGATCCGATTGCAAACGAAGGCATCCAGATCCTGCAACGCGCGGGCTTTGATGTCGATGTGCGCACCGGGCTACCGAAAGACGAACTGCTCGCGATCATCGGACAGTACGACGCGCTCGCGGTGCGGTCGGAAACCAAAGTCACCGCCGAAGTCTTGGACGCGGCGACGAACCTCAAGATCATTGGGCGCGCGGGTGTCGGCGTGGATAATATCGATGTCGAGCGGGCGACCCAGCGCGGCGTTTTAGTCGTCAACTCCCCCGAAGGCAATACCATCGCCGCCGCCGAACTCACCGTGTCGCTCCTGCTCGCCCTGTCGCGTAACATCGCCCCTGCGAACGCTTCCATGAAAGCCGGGAAATGGGACCGCAAATCCTATACCGGCGTCGAAGTGTACGGGAAAACGGCGGGCGTGGTCGGACTCGGCAAGATCGGGCGCGAGGTGGCGAAACGCTTGATCGGGTTGGAGATGGACGTGATCGCGTACGACCCGTTTTTAGGGCAGGAACAGGCACAGGCACTCGGCGTACGGCTCGTGGACCTGCCGACCATCTACCGCGACTCGGACTACATCACGGTCCACGTCCCGAAAACGAAGGAAACGTCGGGCATGATCGGCGCGGAACAGATCGCGATGATGAAACCCGGTGTGCGCCTGATCAACGTCGCGCGCGGCGGTATCTATCAGGAAGCGGCGGTTCTGGAAGGATTGAATTCCGGAGCAATCGGTGGCGCGGCGTTCGATGTGTGGGAGTCGGAACCTACCGCGCCGGATAACCCACTCGCGCTCCACCCGCGCACCGTCGCCACGCCGCACCTGGGCGCGTCCACGGAAGAAGCGCAGGTCGGCGTCGCGGTAGACATCGCCGAGCAGATCGTGGACGTGCTCCTCGGTCGCCCCGCCCGCGCCGCCGTGAACATGCCGAGCCTCGCCGCCGACCTGATGGTGCTCACCGCGCCGTACCTGCGGCTCGCGGAAAAGATCGGCTCGCTCCAGTCCCAACTCTCGACCAGCGGCGTCGTGTCCGTGGAAGTGACCTACGAAGGCGACTTCGCGCAGAACCAACAGGTCCACCTCACCCGTGCCCTGATGCGCGGCTTGCTCTCGCCGATCCTCTCCGCGTCGGTGAACTATGTCAACGCCCCGACGCTCGCCGCCGAACGCGGCATCCGCATCACGGAATCCCGCCGCGACGCGATGGAAAACGCCGAGTTCCAGAACCGGATCATCGTCACCGCCCGCGCCCTGTCGGACCGGATCTGCACCATCGAGGGCACGATCTACGGCGCATCCGACGCCCGCATCGTCGGCATCGACGGCTACGCGGTAGACTTCAAGCCGGAAGGCATGCACCTGATCACCCGCCACCAGGATCGCCCCGGCATGGTCGGCAAGGTCGGCACGCTCCTCGGCGAAGCGAACGTCAACATCGCCGGAATGTACTGCGGTCGCGCCAACAAGCGCGGGCACTCGATCATGGCACTTTCCGTGGACGACACGGTACAACCGGACGCTATCGCCACTATCGCCGCGATGGACGGCATGGAAGCGGTCCGTTTCGTAGAATTGTAGCGTTAGTGGTCAGTGAACAGTGGTCAGTGGACAGTGAGTAGGAACGGAGCCGCAAGGTAACCGTGCGTGTCTCACCTAAACTGACCACTGACCACTGACCACTGACCACTAACCCAATGGCATCGTCTCTTCGTACCAAACTTCGCATCGCCTATAACGTTATCTTCGCGCCCGGCTTCTGGGACGCCGTAGCGGGGCGGTTCCTGTTTTGCCCCCACCCCCTAACCCCCTCCCCCGCTCCGCAGGAGAGGGGGGATAGGAGGGAAACCGGGGAGGACGCGCCATCCGGGACCCCGCTCGGGTCCCCCCTCTCCTGCGGAGCGGGGGAGGGGGTTAGGGGGTGGGGGCAAAACTTCACCGAACTTCGCGGCGCCCTCCACAACCACAGCACCTACAGCGACGGGCTTTCCGACATCCCGACCGTGATGGACGCCGCGAAGGAAGCCGGGGTGGATTTCGTGCTGATGGCGGACCACAACACCGTACAACCGCTCCGGGATGGGTGGCAGGAGCGGTACGCGGACGCGTCGCCGTTCCTGCTGGTCGGGACCGAGGTTACGGTCGAAGGGGGGCGGTTCCTGCTCGCCCTGGATGTGCCCCCGGAGTACGAGCCTGTCATCGGCGTTTCGGCGCAGACCGGGATCGACACGATCCGCGCACACCGGGGATTCCCGCTGATTTCGCTGCCTTTCGATCTTAAACATCCTTTCGAGGATTGGAGTGTTTCCGGCTACGAGGGCTTGGAAGTGCTGAACTTTTCGACTATCGCGCGGCGGCACATCAATTTTTTGTCGCTCGTCTGGATTCTGATCGTGCGTCGATTCGGCGGGATGATGGCAGTGATCCGGATGATGGCGAGCCGCCCCGACGCCGCCCTATTGCGCTGGGACTCGCTGACGCGCAACGGGGGGCGTCAGGTGGTCGGAATCGGGTCGCTGGACGCGCACGCGCGGATGAAGATGTTCGGTAAAATGTACTCGATCCCGACGTATGCCGATTCCTTCCGCGCCTGCCAGACGCATGTGCTGGTCCCGGACGGCGTCGCCGGGGCGGAACGGATACCCGCCGTGAACGCTGCCCTGCGCGCCGGACGCTGTTATTTTTCGTACGACTGCCTCGGAGACCCGACTAATTTCCGGTTCGTAGCGACTCAAGAAGGGAAGGACGATACGGCGGCGGCGGTCATGGGCGAACGTTTGTCGGTCGCGCCCGGCGACGCGGTACGGTTCACGGCGTCGGTTCCAGGCGAATCGGTTCTCTTACGCCTTTATCGAGATGGCAAACCGGTCGCATCGTCGGTTGGTGGGACGCTTTCCGTGATGCTTCCGGCGCAGGCGGGGGCGTACCGGATCGAGGCGTATTGGTTCGGCGGGCGGCTCGGTGCGCTGTTTTTGGGGGTGCGTCCCTGGGTATACAGCAACCCCATCTATCTTTCTGAAATTACCGATTAAATCCGGGAAGGAATCGGGCATAACAAAGCGGAACAAATGCCCCGGTTCGTTTGTTCTAAATGGTGACGGGCGTATTGTTCCGAAACGACGCGCCATAGAGCATCCCTACGACACTATCACGCGGCATCGACGCCGCGCGAAAAGGAAACATTCTCAATCCGATGACGAGTACCGAACTCAAATACGGCACACGGAAGGCGTCTCCCACGCTGACCTTCGATCTCCACCCCCTGTACTCCTCGATCCTCCGTGATGGTGCCACGGTGCGCGAGGGCGAAGTACTGGGTCTCGACGGCGACCTGCGCCGCGTTCTAATCGCCCCGTTTTCGGGGACCGCCCGTCTGCTGGTCACGGGGCAGGGGGACGACCGGCGCGTCAAACTTTACCTGACCGAGGGAAACGTAACCGCGCACCGCGCCGCACCGTTATCCTTACGTGACACCAACCACCTCGAAAACAGCCGCAATTGACGCCGTACGCGCGGGACCGAACGTCCCGCCGCGCCTGCGGGTGCTGTTCGCGGTTCTCCTTGCTACCGTGCCCCTCGCGTGGCTCGGGGCATGGTGGAATCAGCGGCAGGACGAGCGTCTGGGCGTGCCGGACGTGACTATTGCCGCGCCGGACAACAAGCCGGTCCTGTCTTTAGCGTACGACCCCCGCGACGCCGGAACCCTGCTGATCTCGGCGGGCGACGACGCGCCGGGGGGCGGGGCGGTCCTTTGGGAATCCACCGACAAAGCCAGCAGCGCGTTGCCGACGCGCGACGCCGGGGCGTTCGGTCGCGTCCCGTTCCGCCGTTCCCGCACCCTGCGCGCCTACGGCAAGATGAAGCGGGGTTACGCTCTCTATTCGCCCGACGGCAACTACATCGCCACATGGAGCGGCAAACTCACGGTCTGGAAGAACGACGGCTATTATTCGGTGCCGCTGTACGATGTGAAGGGCGAGACGTTTCTGCTCTCCTGGGAAGAACGGGGCGGGGTCGCCGGATTTCTGTATCGCAGGAAGAGCGGCGCGTATTTCCTGACGATGCCGAAAACCCGCCAGGAGAAAATGGTCGGCGATGCGAAAACCGCTATATGTAATCGCGGCGAATCGAACATCGCGCATTTGTCGGTACACTTCACGCCGGAGTTCAAGGGCGTCTATGCCACGCCGGAAAAGAACCGCCTACGGCTCGTGCATCGCACCGCCGGAAAGACGCGCCAGACGCTCGAATTGGGCACGGCGGATATTACCGCCTCGGTGTGGAGTAAGGACGGCAACCAGATCGTAGCGGGTGACAGCCAGGGTTGGGTGTACCGCTTCGAGCGCGCCGCCGACGGCACGTTCCTCCCGGCATACAAACTGCCCCGCTTCGCCCACGCGCAAAACCCCGGACCCGGCGCGCCCCGCGTCACCGCATTAGCCTTTTCGCCCGACGGCAGAACGCTGGCGACCGGCGGCACGGACGGCGCGGTGTTTTTGTGGCGGCTGTGAAACCCCGGCTTTTCAGACTAAGACGGAAGAAATGACCCGCCTCCTCCCGCGTCGAAAATAACTGCGTATCTTTTGGACGAAAACCCTTGACAGTCTCGCCTTTACGTGCTAATCTTTACGCATAAAAGATGCATCGCTTCGCGCGAGGAAAGTGTCATTATGCCAAAGATGATCGGCTCCGGATTGAGCCGCAGAGAGCGCGAGATTCTCGACGTCCTCTACAAACAAGGAAAAGCGTCGGCCGCCGAAGTTCATGCCAACCTGCCCGAACCGCCGGGTTATTCCGCCGTCCGCACCCTGTTGGGCGTTCTCGTGGAAAAGGGGCATATCCGCCACGAATCGGAAGGAAAGAAGTTCGTGTACCTGCCTACCCGGCCCCGCCAGGAAGCGGCACGCTCTGCCCTGAAGCAAGTCGTGGATACCTTCTTCGGAGGTAGCCTTGCCGGTGCCGCCCGAACGTTTCTGTCCGATGAGGAAACCGACCTTTCGGATGAGGAGCTTTCCCAGCTGTCGGAGATCGTCGCACAGGCGCAGGCGGCTGAAACTCGAAAGGAAAAAGACCCGTCATGAAACTCGAACATGTGGACACACTCGCCTCTCATGTCCTGCCATGGATGGCGGGCATACAGGCGCGTAGCCTGGTGCTACTAGCGGTGACGGGTATAGTCTTGTGCTTGCTACGTCGCTCCTCGGCGGCGATACGCCATCTCGCGCTGTCAATCGCGGTCCTGAGCCTCCTCGCCTTGCCCTTGCTTTCGCTTTCCTTACCCTCCTGGTCCGTACCGGCACTGCCATACCCGGCGGCGGCTCTTCCGCGAATCGTATCAGATGGCGGTGAGGAACGTAGCAGGGTGGGTGCGGCTCCCATCGAAACGAAAAGCGAGACTGCTATAGCACCCGCCGCTTCACAAACTTTTTCTCCGAATTATCAGGAAGCGGTTGCCGGGTACAACGGTGCCACCCCTGCGGCTTCACCTGACTCGTCGTCTCTCCTCCCTGTCGCGGTGACCATCGTGTTCCTGGTCTGGGTGCTCGGTGCTTCCTTTCTGCTCCTCCGCCTCGGTATCGGACTGCTTCGGCTTCGGCAGATGGCAGAAAGGGCGGAACCGGCAGTGACCGTTCCTCCCGTACTTGCCGAAGAAATTTCCGCTCTTTCTTCGTCCTTCGGGCTACGACGATCCGTCCGGCTGGTATTCGGAACACCGGAAGTGCCGGGGCTTTCCCCGATGACCTGGGGGCTGTGGCACCCCGTCGTGCTGCTCCCGGCGGAATCGAAAGAATGGCCGCAGTCCAGACAACGGCCCGTGTTGCTACACGAGTTGGCTCACGTGCAACGCGGGGACTGGGGGACGGAACTATTGGCGCACGTGGTCTGCGCTCTGTACTGGCCCAACCCTCTAATTTGGTTGCTTGTCCGCTACCTGCGTAGCGAGAGCGAGTGTGCCTGCGATGACAAAGTGCTCCTCGCCGGAGTCGCCCCCGCCGACTATGCCCATCATCTTGTCGAGGTGGCCCGTAGCCTCAAAGCGCGACGCGAACGAATCCTCGCTCCTACCGTTGCCGTTATGATGGCACACGGCTCTAACGTGGGTACCAGGGTCCGCGCCGTCCTGTCTGGGCATCACTCCCGCATCCCGGCGACCGTTCGTGTTGTCGCACTGGCACTGGCCGGGGCGGCAAGCCTGCTCCTGCCGCTGGCAAATCTTCGCATCGCTTCGGCAGGGGGGCAGGAAAACGATGCCGATAAAAAGCCGATCCGGCGCGGCCCGAATCGAAAAATGACGATTGATGAGTATCGTACGATTGTCACTACCCGTTTTGCTCCGGGGAGTGATCGGTTCCCGAACGGCGTGGTCGCGGAGGGATTATATGTTTCGGGCAGTCAACCAGATGGCTCCGTAGCATCGTGGGACCGGTCGGGGAATCTGCTCAGTCATGGACCGAATTGGAAGGGTAGCGGGCTGAAAGCGGGGGAACTTCGCTTCCATGTAGATCGGCTGGAACTGCCCGGTATGCCCGAGTGGGTCGATAAAAAGACGTTCGACCGCGTACAAGAAGCAGGGGCTTTCGAATCCCAGTTCGGTGTCGTGGGAGGCCCCGAGGGATACCTCGGTCGTCCGGGTAGTACCGTCTACGGAAACGGGTACTTCAACTTTGTCGCGTCGTACACGTGGGTACCCCGACAGCCGACGGCGAAGGTAGATCTTTATCTGAGCACCGGTTATGGACCCTGGCAGACACTGGGCGTTAGCTACCGGACGGGGAACGCTCCGTCGGTCGCGCCGGAAGAAGGCATCGCGCTGTCACCACTGATGACGCGGCGGGGCGGGGTAGAGGCGGAGGTCGTCGCGAGCGTCCCGGCGCGATTCCTGGCACGGGACGCGAACGGAAGATCCTTGTGGCGTCTAGGGCTGGAACCGGTAGGCGCGGACGGCAAGTCCGTCGGTCGACCGCGCATCGCACAGTGCATCGAGGCGACCGGACCGCGATCCCTCCTTCGCTTTCGGTTCCTCACCTCGGAACTGCCGTTCGAGAAAGTGACTTCCGCTCGCCTGCTGGCACGTCCGTTTCATACGGTCTACTTCCGCGATGTCCCGACGCGACCGAAGGCGGTTCCGACGAAGAGCCGCTGATGCGCTGCAAATTCTGATTGCTCTGCGATCAAACATGTCAGTCCCATCAGAATGATGGGACTGCCGAAACGAGAGACGTAGTAGCGTGGTGTTCGATGCGAGAGCGAGTTTGTCGGCCGGATCATGTCCCGCCAGTCGGGGTGTCGTAGCGCACCGCGCCTGTGCCGGGAACCCCGACCAGAGTATTTTGATCTGCTCGCCCGTGAGTTCACGCTCGAATTCACGACTTGGTGCGTCGCTGGCGACGTTCGGCACGGTATTCTTTGACAAGAGTTTCGGTAAATGCTTCGATCTCCGCTTCGGTTTCGCCTGAATCCCGCGTCGCGGCGTGAATGGGAGCAAACACAGCATCGAACTCGGTACGGGTCGGCTTATACGACTCGGGTTGCGACAGGCGGCGGATCGCATATTCGGTGACTGGCAAGCCCTCGCGCTCAGCGGAACGGGTGATCTGCTCTTCCTGCACTGGGGATAGTTCTAAAACCAGACTCATGGGTAGTTCCTCTCACTGCTCCTCGGAACCGGAGCAAAACGTAGGCGATTTTCCGGTTCGCCGGATAATTCTCTGGCTTCTTGCGGAAGTCGTTTCAGGCAACTTGACGCGAAATTTGTTAGAAATCGATAAAAAAGACAGCGGATGAACTTTACCGACACCTGAATTGGCGACAGTAAAATCCATCCGCTGTAACGATTTGTACGATGCCAGTTCAATCCCCGACAACTGCCTCTTGTCGGAAATACGCCGAATCGCACTCACACCATTCGTCCTACTGCGTCGTGTAGAACTCGACCTCCGCGACATTGCCGAAACTGTTGACCGGACCCAGATAACGGACGTAGCGGAACGCGGTAGTCGAACCGATACTCACGGATTCCGAATAGCCTTGGGGCGGATTACTGGATAGCGTCAATAAGTTGGTCCACGAACCGCCCAGGTTGTTCGTACCCTGAAACACTCCGCCGTTCATGCGATTTGCATAACCAGTCCGCGGGCAGTATCTGATCTTCGTGATGCGCTTGGTGACTCCGCTACCGAGGTCAAGTCCAACCCAGTTATTGCTTCCGCTTGGTGCGTCGAAGAACGTTCCGGTGTTCGAGTCGAATGCTTTCGTGCGGTCGTTGTCACTACCACCGTAAGAACCTGTCGTCCCTATCACGGTCCCGTTGAGTTTCACGAAACTGGTTGCGGGTGCTGAACTGAATGGCGAGAGTTGGCTACCGGGAACGACCTCGGAGGGCACCGTGCCGGTCTGACCGGGTTTGAGCCAGCCGACCGCCAGGTTGTCCCCGCCGCCTTCTTCCTTCATCAACACTTCGATGTAGTATTTCTGACCCGCTGTCAGGTTCCTCACCGCCGATTGCTGCTCCGGCAGTTTGTTCCACTCGCGGCTGTTCGTCCAACTGTTGACCGACGCGATCTTGACTTTGCTGCCCGGCTGGTCGTTCGTGGAAAGCCACAATTCACAGTTATCGTCCCCGGCGACCCAGAACGTGTAGTCACCGGTAGTCGGCGGGTGGATATAGCCGCGCAACCGGACGCCGTAGTTGTCGGCGATGTTCGTGCCTGTTTCGAGGCTGGTGAGCGTACCGGTCGTTTGCGGCGCGGTCGCGACCGGGATGTTGGCGACCGCCGTCCCGGCGACGTTCGTCCAGGTTTCGTGCGTGATCGTACCGGAACCGATAACTGTTCCCGCTGGTGTCCACCGGTACATCAGTACTTTACCAAATGCGTCTTCTTCCACGAAAATCAGGTACTCCCCGTTCGGACGCAACTTCGCGCGGATTCCCTGATCCACATCCACCCACCCGCTCTTGGAGCCCACTTCCGGTCCCGGAGTGATTTCCCCGACTTTAACTCCGGTGTTCCGGTTGTAGACATGAATCCTCGCCATACGGGACTCGACCGCGAACACATAATCACCCGCGAGTGACATCGCTTTGATCGTAATGGGATCGGTGCTGAAGTCATAGGGGAGAACAATGCGCAGATTCGCGGTCCGGTTGCCCGTACTCCAGTTGTCGTACCGGACGATCTCACGACCGACCTGTCCCCAGTAATCCGTGCGCACCAGCGGGTTCGTCGTCGTATAACCCGCGATCCACATGGTGTCCGTGGCAGGCTCGTATTCGATGCGACACAACTCCGTGAAGATAGAAGGGGCCGTGGTCGACACCCGCGCATTATAGTCGTAGATCGGGTTCCCGACAGAATCGAGCCCGCCGTACGGTATCTTGGCGATCATCTTCACAGCGTCGTTATTGGTGACCCAGATGTCGCCCCGCGTATCCACGGACCACTTCCCGAAGTAGAACGGCGTGGACGGCTGGGTGAACTCGTTGCTGTCGAAGTTCCCGTTCCCGTTCAGGTCGCGCCAGTTCCAGTCACCGCTCGCGGGGCGGGTGGGCATCCAATCCGTCGACGCGCTGGTATCACTGAAGTAGCCGGACGGGATCGCCGTCTCCCCGTCGGTCGCAGAGTTGAACCGATAGATCGACGGCGGGTCGCCGTACATGTTGCAAATGAAGAGGAATCGCCTGCCGTCCATCTCGCGGATCATCGGGGAGGCCTGGTGCTGGTTGGTGTCGTGAAGGCGGGGGTCGTTCGGGTACTTGAAGCGGTTGAGCGTGTA
>JAYULM010000307.1:0-2992 GCA_043763605.1 Armatimonadota bacterium
GGGAACAGGGCTTGCCGCAGGGAACGCAAGCCGAAGGCTTCCACCGGAGGATGGAACATCCCCGAAATCATTGGAGCGAAGTGAACCGCCCCAGGAAATTGCTTCCTATTCCGGTGTTGTTCTTTCCATAGTGCTGTCTCCATCGTCGAGATCATCCCATTTAACAAACAGGGTGTTCGGTCCTATCAAAGTCATACTTCCCTCCCCGGTGTATAAGTCCTCGCCTTCATACCTGTACTTGTACTGTAATTTACCTGACACGTTGACTCCACCCTCCGTAATTCTGCCCTTTGATGAGCTATTGTTCATCTCACCAGACAGAGTACCGTCGGTCAAAATGTGCAAAGACCATGAACCAGCCTGTTTCTTTCCCTTCCATTTACCACTCCAAGTGCCAGCAAACGGGTTTCTGTCAAGACTCATAATCTATCCTCCAAAATCGTTCTCAGTATTCCCATGATGGTTTCGATTCCCGCGAGCGTGTCTTCCCGGGTATCAAAGGTAAGCATACTACCATTGAGGCGCGAGAAAAACCACGTGGTAACGGTCGTCGCCAGGTGAATCGCATCTTAATTTTCCGGGGCATAAATGCCCCGGCTAACGTCCTTCAAGCCCGATGAATCGGGCTGATTGCGCCCGCGCGGGCGGTACGGTTCGTCCTATAAATAGCAAACCGATGCCGGGAGCCGGATTTATCCGGCATGAAAGACGTTAGCCGGGGCATTTATGCCCCGGAAAATTAAGATGCGATTCACCTGGCGACGACCGTTACCATGAACCGCGCTTTCAATATCGCTTTGTGCGTTGACCTTCTGTGGCATTACCATCTCCGCGACGCACCGCCCCAAACCGGAGCGCACGTTATCGTTTTCTTCGTTCGGAATCGTTCTTCCTTTTTAACCTTCTGATACGACGCCCGCAAGGTACGGCGAATTTTTGCGTAAGTTACTTGACAGTATTACGCTAAGGTGTTATAGTATTTTCACGGGAACTTTTCGATATACATTGCGTAAGTTTACGTGTTAGAACATTTGCGCGAACCGCGCTAAAGGATATATCAAGCATGGGAAAGACAGTAGGCATTGACTTAGGCACGACAAACTCTGTGGTCGCGGTTATCGAGAACGGTGACCCGGTCGTTATTCCGAACGCGGAAGGCGCGCGCACCACGCCAAGTATTGTCGGTTTCAATAAACAGGGCGAGAAATTAGTCGGTGCCCCGGCGAAACGGCAAGCCGTTTTGAACCCGGACCGCACCGTCGTGTCGATCAAGCGGCACATGGGCACCGCCCACCGCACCACCGTGGACGGCACCCCGTACTCGCCGGAGCAGATTTCGGCGATGATTTTGCAGAAACTTAAATCTGACGCCGAAGCGTACCTCGGCGAGCCGGTGACGCAAGCCGTGATCACGGTTCCGGCATATTTTAACGACGCCCAGCGCACCGCGACGACCCAGGCAGGGGAGATCGCGGGCTTGAAGGTGCTGCGTATCATCAACGAACCGACGGCGGCGGCTCTTGCCTACGGCGTCGATAAGAAGGAACGCGAGACGATCCTGGTTTACGACCTGGGCGGCGGTACGTTCGACGTTACCGTGCTGGAGATCGAGGACGGCTTGTTCGAAGTCAAATCGACTTCGGGCGACACGAACCTCGGCGGCGACGATTTCGACGCGCGTATCGTTACGTTCTTAATTGAAGAGTTCAAAAAAGAGAACGGTGTCGATCTGGGCAAGGACAAGAACGCCGCACAGCGTCTGCGCGAGTCGGCGGAAAAGGCGAAGATCGAACTGTCCGCCGCGCTGACCACGAACATCAACCTGCCGTTTATCACCGCGAATCAGGACGGACCGCTCCACCTGGATGTCAACCTGAGCCGCGCCAAGTTCGATGACCTGACCAAAGACCTGGTGGACCGGACGCGCAAATCGGTGGAACAAGCCCTGAGCGATGCGAACTTGAAAGTTTCGGAGTTGGACGAGGTGATCATGGTCGGCGGCTCGACCCGGATTCCGGCGGTGCAGGATCTCGTCAAGGAGATGACCGGCAAGGAGCCGAACCGTTCGGTAAACCCGGACGAAGTCGTCGCGGTCGGCGCGGCGGTGCAGGCGGGTGTGCTGAACAAGGAAGTCAAGGGGATCGTTCTTTTAGACGTGACGCCGCTCTCGCTCGGTATCGAAACCCTCGGCGGCGTTATGACGAAACTGATCGACCGGAACACGACCATCCCGACCAAAAAGAGCGAAGTGTTCTCGACGGCGGCGGACGGTCAGACCGACGTTCATGTCAAGGTGTTCCAGGGCGAACGCGAGATCGCGACGCACAACAAGGTTCTCGGCGACTTCCAACTGTCCGGGATTCCGTCCGCGCCGCGCGGTGTGCCGAAGATCGAAGTAACCTTCGACATCGACGCGAACGGCATTGTAAAAGTATCGGCGAAGGATCAGGGCACCGGCAAGGAGCAGTCCATCGTCGTGACCGGATCGTCGAGCCTGTCGAAAGCGGATGTCGAGCGCATGGTGCGTGAGGCAGCCGAAAACGCCGACGCGGACCGCCAGTTCAAGGAAAAGGCGGAAGTGCGCAACAAGGCGGATCAGTTGATCCTGAGCACGGAGCGGACGCTCAAAGACCTCGGTGACAAGGTCACTGCGGACGAGCGGACCGACATTGAGGGCAAGATCGCGGAACTGCGCTCGGCGGTAGAAGCCGACGACGAAACCAGGATCGCGACCGCGACGGCGAACCTGCAGGAAGCGGCATACTCGTTCTCCAGCCGGTTATACCAGAACGCGGGCAACACACCCGAAGCGGGAGCGGGACCGGCGAACCCGGACACGACTCAGGCGTACAACGCGGCGGACTTCGACACTGGCGGCGCCCCCGGCGGCGCGAAGAAGGTGGACGACGACGTGATCGACGCGGAGTTCAAGAGCAGCGACGATAAGTAAGTTTCGGTGTCCCCCCTATCCCCCCAACCCCCTTTCCCCCCT
>JAYULM010000308.1:0-10661 GCA_043763605.1 Armatimonadota bacterium
CGCGTGCCCGGACTGAAACATGTCCCAATCGGGGTGGACGAAATGCCCGAACCACGCCGAAACCTGCGCGTTCACCCACAGATGCAAGCCGTGCGATTCGGGCTTGTTGGGCCAGAAGTCGGTCGAGGTGCGTGTCAGGTTTGACGCGGGAGACTGATACAACATTTCGTTCGCGCACGACATGCAGTTGATCAGCCGTCCCTCGAAATGCACCGCGACAGAGCCTTCCAGTGCTTCGTGATAGGTCCGCATTGCCGGGACGCGCCCGCCCGCGCCCAAGCCGCGCACGACGGCTTCGAGCGACGCCTGCGAGTCCACCTTGACGCCGTCCACGCCCTGTGCGCGCAAATGCCGATGGTAATTCTGGTAAAAGCGGTAGATGTGTTCGGGCGGCACGACGCCCATCAAATTCCCGAAGTAGTTATCCACGTTCGGCGCGTGATGTCGGATGCCTTCGCTGGAATCGCGGGCGACGGAAACCGCGCCGTATCCCGGCAAGGCGTCGCCGTCGATGCCGCCCCAGTAGCCGTGGAACGCGTGCCAGACCAGGAACGTCTCGATGCCGTACTCACTTTTTGCCATTCGTACGGTCGGGGTGAGGTCGCCGGGGAACTTATCGTTCGCGGCGAACCCGGTCAGGCGGCGTTCGCCCGTCGGAAACTTGCGCTCGGACTGCCACCCGTCGTCCAAAATCAGCAGGCGCGGCGTGATGCCCGCATCCTGCCACGACGCCAGACCTTCGCGCACCTTGTCGTGCGACACTTCCTGATAGAACGCATCCCACGTACACCAGCCGAAATCGTCGCAGAACGCCGGGAGCGGTTTCTCGTAGCGCAACCGGGTCGTGCCCAGATGGTCCGCGACGCTTTGCGCGGCGCGGGCGAGCAGTTCGTACGGGTCGTCACCGACCGCGACGAAAAGCCCGGTCAGTTCCGCTTGCCGCGCCGCCGGGTCGCCCGATTCGGCGACGAGTTGCAATCCGTTCTCGCCGTCACCCTGGAGGGAGGCGCGTAACATTCCGTCGATCAGCGGAACGAAAACGGCAACCTGTCCGTCGGTGAGATCGGCGAGCAGGAACTGCGTCTCGACCGGGACCGTGCCCGCCGCCGTGCCGGTCGCCGCCGTCATCCAGAATGGTTCGTAGCGGTGGTGCGCGACATACCGAACGAGATCCGGGACGCTCCCGACCGGGAATATGTGACGCGCGGCAGGCGCATCGGCAGTGAAGCGAAGAAATGTTCCGACGTTATGCGGGTCCGGGAGTGTGGAGACCGTGTCGGCGAGGGTTAGCGGCAGATTCATTGACGAACCGTTCGCCATCCGGTAGCGGATTCCCTGCGTCATCGGCGCGGCATCAAACGTAATCCGTTATCCGGTCTTACCGGCGGGGTGTGGTCGGTCGGAGCAGATAATACAAACAGGCGATTACCAGCAACACCTGCGGGAAAGCCGTGGAAAGCGGGGGCGCGTGGTATTTGCCACGTTGTACGTGAGTCGGAAAGCGGCAGTCTTCCTGCTTCATCAAGCCGAACATCCACGCCGCGTTTTCGAAGTCGGGCGCAAAGCCGCCGACGGCTCCCCAGAATTCCGGCGACTTGATCCCGTATTTCAGGAAGATCAGGAAGATAGTGACGGCAAGAAGCGGCAGTTCGACTTTCGCGGGCAGGTCTTTGTGCGGCGTCAGGTCGCCGATCAGATGCGACGCGACTCCCCCGGCGAACGCTTTGCCGGGATGACCGGCGGCTTTTCCGATAGCCGCCCCGATGACCGCATGAACCGCGCAAATCACGACGTGCTATCCCGCTTCGCCGCACAACTGGCGGTAGATGGAGTTGATCTTGCGGACGTAGTTCTGGGTTTCGCGGTACGGGGGAATCCCCTTGTACTTCTTGACCGCGCCCGGTCCGGCGTTATAGGCAGCCAGCGCGAGCGAGATGTGGTTCCATTTCAGGTCATTCATCGCCTTGCCGCCGCTGTACTTGTCGAGGTGCGAGCGGAGCAACCATACCGACCCCGCGATATTCTGCACCGGATCGTACGGGTTCGACAGCCCTGTTTTGGCGGAAATGTCCTGCGCCGTGCCCGGCATTAGTTGCCCGAGTCCCATCGCCCCGCTCCGCGATGTGCTGTTCGGGTCAAAGTCGGATTCCGCGATGATCAGCGCGATCACGAGGCGCGGGTCGGTGTCGAGGGCTTCCGAGTAGCGGAGCACCGCCCACGTGATGTCGCTCGCCTGATTTTCGGTCAGGCGGGAGTTCCGGGATTTGATGAAGTCGCGATACGCCGGGAAAACGGACTGCGCAGTGGCGGAAAGCCCATTGGTCGGGACCGGCATGTTTCGGGACGCCTTTGCTACGCCGCGCCCCCCGGAGCGTGAGGCGAGACTGGTGCTGGAGCGTTTTCCGCTACGCTGTTTCGCCGCATTGACCGCCTTTTCGTAGGCGACCCGCGCCGCCTTGCTCGTGCGCTCACGCTCCTCCATCGCCCGCAGATCCCAGGCGGACGCCACGGCGAGGACTTCCATTTCGGGCACACCGAGTTCCACGGTGTCCGCGTCGCCGGACGCGGTGATGATTACCAGAACGCGCAACCGCTCCCCGGAGCGAATCCATCCCGGCATCTGGCTCATCGTCAGCGAGAGCGTCCCGGCGTTGTCGGTTTGTAGCATCAAACGCGTCAAGCCGTCCTCGGCGGAACAACTGCCGACCAATTTGCCGTCGATCTCCATCGTCTTGCCGCGATAGGCGCGCGGGTCCAGGGAGATCGCGCCGAGCGTCAGACCCATTTCCGGGGGGCTGGCACGGCGCAGGGCGAGGTACTGCGCGGAAGCGGGGGAGATGCTGGCGTCGGACTGGGCGCACACCATCGGCGCGTGGCAGACGAAAAACATACCCAGCAGAGCGAAAGCGGCAAACGTCGGTGTCGAGTATCGCAAATGAAACGATCCTTTCGGTATCCTGTAGCGCGTCGGTTCCGGCGACGGGAGTGCGCGCGCCACGTTGACACACAGAAACGAAGGAAACGGAGTGGTCGGGATTCGAACCCGAGGTAGATTTTAAGGCCTACAACGGTTTAGCAAACCGTCGCTTTCGACCACTCAGCCACCACTCCAAGCAGGGTCTCCACGCATTTTAACACGGGAGACCCGGGAGTGCAAGAAGCGGTTTGACGGTTCCGGGGCACGCTGGCTCGCGTCGCCGAAAGCGACACCTGTACTAATTCAGTCCGATTCGACCACGACGTTGGATCGGACCCTGAAGGGTTCCGCCGGGAGCCTTCGGCTGTAGACCCTGCGGGTCGTCGGGGGCGTCCGGCTTTCGCGGCGATCTGACGACTCCTTTGACCCGCAGGGTCTACAGCCGAAGGCTCCCGGCGGAACCCTTCAGGGTCCGATCCAACGTCCGATCAACATAGCTTCTTATAGACGAGGCTGGTATTCGCCACTCACATCGCGGTCAGTCGCCGTTCTATCATTCCAGACCCGGGGCGAATTGGACGAGAAGGGCATCCGCCCAGTTCTCGTTCGAGTTCTGCGTCCGCCCGGCGTTGTGCGGCGTATGTACCACGTTGTGACGACCGAGCAACGGATCATTGAGCGGCAACGGTTCAACATCGAAAACGTCGGCGGCGAGCGCGATTTCGTCGGCGAGAACGCGGCGGCGTAGAGCGGGAACGTCGCAAATATCGGCGCGTGTCACCAGCACCACCAGACAACCATGCGGCAGGCTATCGATGTGCGCGGCAGTGATCAGACCGCGCGTCTTGTCGGACAGCGGCACCATCGGGGCGAAAATCTCCGCGTCCGCGACCAGCCGGTCCAGATGCCATTCCCGCCGCGCGCCCGCGCGGTGGAAACAGGGTTCGCTCGCGAACGGGTCCCACGCCGCGACATCCGCGCCGAGCATGTGGACGAAACTGGCGTAACGGCTCGCGATATTGCCTGCCCCGACGACACGGACGCGCTTACCCGCCACCGTACCGTTCGTGAACCGCGTATCGTCCCCGAACTGATGCCCCCGCCCGCCCGGTCGCCCGATCCCGCCCTCCGGGTCGTAATCCCAGGGAGCAAGGCTCGTGATGATTTCGTGGTGCGTCTGTGGGATGCGGCGCAGACCGCAAAGCGTCAGCGCAAGCCCGAACTCGGAAACGGACTGTCCCCAGAAGCCTTCCGACTTGTGAACATATCGCGCGATGCCGCGCGACTGAAGTTGTTCCGCCATGGAATGCGGGTCGTCGGTGCCATACGCGGACGACGTGTAAACAACTTCTTTCAGTGTGGGCAAAGCGTCGAGACACGCCGCCGTGAACGGCACTCCCCACGCGATCAAGCGGGTCACCGCCGCCGGTTCGTCGATGATCTCGCCGACCGAGCGGTGGTCGGTCGGGTTCAGGCGGTAGAACACAGTTTCGCCCTGGGCTTCCCATTTTTCGCGGGCGTAATCGGCGGCGAACGGCCAGGTGACTTCGATATCGGGGTGTACGATGATTACGGATGACATAGTTCAGGCGGTGTCCTTGTTGGGGTTTTGGTCGAGGGCGAACCGATCCCACTCCTCGCGCACGGTGTCGGGGTGGATCGCGCCGGTGAAGGCGAACACGCGGTATCGGCTGACGGTGACTTCGCCTTCCGGGAGCAACCACTCCCCCGCGATACAGCGACTGGGCACGATGCCGTAGTTGTCGTCCACCCGCCACGGCGCGGGGTGCTCCGGGTTGGACGGATGATCGAGCAGGGCGATTCCGGCGACCCCGGAAGTTCGACCGGAGATAGGCATCGCCACCGCGACCCACCGTGCCCGTTTCCCTTCGGCGTCGTGCGGATTGGTAGCGCCCTCGCTGGTGAGCAGTTGGTTACCCATGACGTCACGCCACGGCATCCGTAGAAACAGTCCCCCATAACTGTATTCGCCAAAGCGCAGGTCGGTTTGTGCCCGCAGATGCCACTCCATGTCCAGCACCAGACATTCCCCCCGGTCTTCCAGCGTCCAGTTCTGGGTCTCGGTAAGCATCGGATCGCCGCCGGGAGTACGCCACTCGGAAATCACTTCCCATTGCGCCCGGTTGTCCGCGACGGCGGGCGGCGCGAGCGGTCGCGGATGGAACGTCCCGTCAGACTCCTTGCTGTTGTTGAGTCCCTCGGTCCAGAATCCGACGCCGTTCACGTCGTTGAGACCGACATACAGCCCGTGTTGCCACAGGTGATGCCCCGGCTCGTTCTCGGTGAGTTCGCCGACGCCGTCGGGTGCCAGAATCGGATGGATATACGGACGATGATCGGTCGCGGCGCACTGTGTGACGAGAGCGGAGTCAAGCCCTGTCCGATGGATCGCAATGCGCTCGGGAGTGTGTACGGTATGAAGAATGGAGTTTGGCATAGTAAAAGTTATTTATGGGAAAATTCAGGCAAGTAGACGCGCTCGCCGCCGCGCAGGGCGGATTCGTGGGCGCAAATGCCGGTAGCGGTATAGTTCGCCGATTGCACGGCGTTGGGGAACGGGTCCCGCCCTTCGATGACGGACGAAACGAATTCGTGTGCAAGGTGCGGGTGGGACCCGCCGTGCCCCAAACCCTGCTTGAACGAAAGGTGGACATTCTCGGCGGAATCGTAGACGCCCTTCGTGGTGTAGGGGCGGATCCCCTCGGGAAGTCGCTCCGCGTAATCGGGAACCCGGACGCGGCGCGGTTCCTCGCCGTAATGAAGAACACTCGGTTCCCCCTCGACCAGTGCCCATTCCCATGACACCTTGGAAGCGTATACATCAAACGACTCGCGGTACTGGCGTGCGGTGTCGAACAGCGAGCGGGTGACCTCGGCGACGACGTCGGAATCCTTCAGTCGCAGGGTGGCGGTTTCCACAGCGAAAGGACTGCCGTTTTTAATCGCGAGGTGCGTATCGATCCGCCCGGAGCCGTGACAGACGACCGACTCCGCCAGTGTCCCCGCCAGAGCCAGAAGCGGGCTGACACAGTGGGTGGCGTAGTGCATCGGCGGGAGTCCTTCCCAGTAGCCGGGCCAGCCCGCCATCTCCTGCTGGTGCGATCCGCGCAGGAACTGCAGCCGCCCCATCTCGCCGCTCGCCAGCATATCCCGGACAAACAGGAATTCGCGGGCGTATAGCACCGTCTCCATCATCATAAAGTTCTTGCGGGCGGTGCGTTGCGCCCGACAGAGTGTTTGCAGTGCCTCTATATTGGTCGCCATCGGCACGGTACAGGCGCAGTGTTTTCCCGCCTCCAGCGTCATCAGCGACATGATCGCGTGGTCCGGGATGGGCGAGTTGATATGAACGGCGTCTACGTCGGGATCAGCGATCAGTTCCCGCCAGTCCGTGTAGCGGCGCGATACCCCGAAAGCGTCCCCGATTGCCCCGAGTTTGGCGGGATCGCGCTGGCAGATGGCGACAACTTCGGCGTCCGGGTGGTTCTGATAGATGGGAATGAACTCGGCACCGAAGCCAAGCCCGACGAGACCGATGCGAACCTTTTTCGACATTATTCCTTACTCCTTTGCGCAACCCCGCGCCCTGATCGGAAGCGATACCGCCGTGCGGTATCGCCTGATGCGTACTGTCAACCGTCCAGTGCGCGCCGTCTTGCGACACGGGGTAGTGTTCGAGTGATGGAGACTCGTTCCCTCTTTTCCCGAATGCAAAAAGGAAAGAATAATCCGGTTCCGCACTTTCACTATGCCTATTTGCCCGGTTGGTGAGGCGATGTCACGACGAGATCGACGGACGCAACTCTGAGTTCCGGCATCGCTCGGGAGTCCGCCCGGAATACCCGGGCGGTAGGCAAATGGTCACTCATGGTGTGATTCTATCTCCCCTTCCGATTCTTCGTACCGGTCGCCGGTGCGCCTTTGATGAAGATCGCCTGTGCATCGACGCGTTTTTTTCGCGGCTCCGGTTTCACGCGCTCCCAAGTGCCGTCCGCCTGCAGGCGGCGCGACTGCGTGTTGTCGGCGAGGATCGTTTCGAGAACGTATTTGACGACGTAGTCGCGCAGTTCCGGCTTTTCGACCGGGAACATCACCTCGACGCGGCGGTCCAGGTTGCGTGTCATCAGGTCCGCCGAGCCGAGGTAGAGGATCGGGTCGCCGTCGTTCTCGAAATAGTAGCACCGCGAGTGTTCCAGAAACTGCCCGACGACGCTGGTTACGGTCACGTTTTCCGATACGCCGGGGACGCCGGGGCGCAGACAGCACACGCCACGCACGATCAGGTCCACTTTGACGCCCGCCTGGGATGCCCGGTAGAGCAGTTCCACCATGTGCGGGTCGGCGAGCGAGTTCATCTGGAACAGGATGCGCGCCGGTCGCCCCTCGCTGGCGTGCTTCGTTTCGCGCTCGATCATCGCCGCGAACCGCTCCCGCAGGTTCACCGGTGCCACCAGAATCTTGCGGAACACCTTCTGCCGCGAATATCCGGTCAGGTAGTTGAACAGGTCGGTCGCGTCGGCGGCTAACTGCGGGTCGGTGGTCAGCAAGCCGAAATCGGTGTAAAACCGCGCCGTGGTCGCGTTGTAGTTCCCGGTCCCGAAATGGCAGTAGCGGCGGATCGCCCCGCCCGGCTCCTTGCGCACGACCAGCAGGACTTTGCAGTGCGTCTTTAAGCCGACCAGACCGTAGACGACGTGGACCCCCGCCGCCTCCAACTGACGCGCCCACGTGATGTTGTTCTCCTCGTCGAACCGCGCCTTGAGTTCGACCAGCACCGCGACCTGCGTGTCGGCGTCGCGGGCTTCGATCAGTGCCGGGGTCAGCGGCGAGTTGGGACCGAGCCGGTACAGCGTCTGCTTGATCGCGCGGACATGCGGGTCGTGCGCGGCGGCTTCGATCAACTGCGTCACCGGCGCAAACGATTCGTACGGGTGGTGGAGCAGAACGTCGCGCTGCCCCATGACGGTGAACGGGTCGTCGCCGGTGCGGAACGCGGGCGGGGTGCGCGGCACGTGCGGCGGGAACTTCAGGTCGGGGCGGTCTACCTTTGTCAGTTCCATCAACGCCGACAGTGCCATCGCCTCGCTCGGAAGCGTCACGATATTGCGCGGGTCTACCTCCAGCCCCTCGACTACCGAGTCGCGCACTCGTTGCGGCATGGCTGGCGTGACTTCGAGCCGCGTCACGAAACCGAAGTGCCGCTCGCGAATCCCCTCCTCGATGGTGCGTAGCAGGTCTTCCGCCTCGTCCTCCTGGATCTCGAAGTCGGCATTGCGCGTGACGCGAAACGGGTACGCGGCGACCGGTTGCAACCCGGAAAAGAGCGAACCCGAAAAATGCGCGATCACGTCCTCGACGTACACGAAGCGCAACCGCACCTCGCCGACCGCGCCGCGCTTGATCTCCAACCCGGGAACATCCCGGGAAGCCGACGTGCCGCTGCCGTTGCTACCGTTCTCGCCCCGCTTCAGAGGCGGCGGCGGGGTCACATGACGCGGGAGTGGTACGAAGCGTGGGATGGTTCCCGGCAGTTTCATCCGCGCGAATCGCTCCCCGATGCCGGGATCGCGCACGATCACCGCAAGGTTCAGCGACAGGTTGGAGATATGCGGGAACGGGTGCGCCGGGTCCACGGCGAGCGGCGTCAGGATCGGAAATATCTCGTCCTGGAAATACGTCGCCAGATACGCCTTTTCGTCCGGCGACAGGTCCGTGAAGTGGCAGACTTCGATATGCTCACGGCGCAACTGAGCGAGCAGGCTTTTCCGGCAGTCCTCGGCGTCGGTCAACAGCCCCCTCACCGTAATCGCGATCTGCTCCAGTGCCTCGGTCGGGGTCAGTCCATCCAGCGCGACATCGGCGACACCGGCGGTACGTTGCGCCTGCAGTCCCGGGATGCGGATCATAAAGAACTCGTCCAGGTTCGAGCCGAAGATGGCGAGAAACTTGACGCGCTCCAGAAGCGGGTGATGCTCATCCTGCGCCTCCTCCAGTACACGCCGGTTGAACGCCAGCCAGGACAGTTCGCGGTTGATATACAGGCTACGGTCGGATTTGATAACGGCGAATTCGTGCGCGTCGCCCAGCGGGGTAATCTCTTCGGGTGCCTCGGCGACTTTTTCGCCGGGCATATGGGTATCGGTGGTCATAATTTATTCGCCGATTATATCAGACACCCCCTTGAGCTGAACCGGTCAGACAGGTAATTCCAGAGTTAGGAGTTACGCGGTTCCGGACGCAACCGCGTAACTCCTATAGTCCAATCGCCCTGGGGAAAAACCTTAGCGCGAACCGCCGTTCCGCGCTACAATGTACGCGGCGCGTCCCTTGAGGCATCACGCACGCTACCCCGATGGCTTATCAATCCCTATACCGCAAATACCGACCGCAAACCTTCTCCGATGTGGTCGGGCAGGGGCATGTCGTGCGCACCCTCCAGAACGCTCTCGTTTCCGGGCGCGTCGCGCACGGCTACCTGTTTACCGGGACGCGCGGGACCGCGAAAACCACCGTCGCCCGTCTGCTCGCCAAAACACTTAACTGTGAATCGTCCGCCGGTCCCGTCGGTGAGCCTTGCAACGTGTGCGACGCGTGCAAGAGCATCACCGCCGGGACCGCCGTGGACGTGATCGAGATGGACGCCGCCTCGCACCGGGGCGTGTCGGACATCGAGGAAGTGCGCCGCGCCGTCGGCTACGGTCCGATGCAACTGCGCTACAAAGTCTTCATCATCGACGAAGCGCACCAACTCTCGTCCGACGCCAAAGACGCGTTCCTGAAAACCCTCGAAGAGCCGCCCGCGAACGTCGTGTTCATTTTAGCGACCACCGAGCCGCAGGCGATCCCGATCACGATCCGCTCCCGTTGCCAGCAGTTCGACTTCAAGCGCGGTTCCATCGGCGAGATCACGTCGCGCCTCCGGTATGTTTTAGACTGCGAGGGCGTCTCCTACACCCCGGACGCCGTAACATTAGTCGCGCGCGGTGCGGAAGGCTCGTACCGCGATTCGCTTTCTTTACTGGAACAGGTGTTAGCGTTTACGCCGACCCAAGTCACGGCTACCGACGTGGAGACCGTACTCGGTTCGCTCGACGCCGAAATGCTGAGCAAGGTCGTCTTCGCCGTGTCGGAGCGCAACGCCCCGGAAACGTTCGCCCTCGCCGGGCAGATTTTAGACGCGGGCAAGGAAGCGCGCACCCTGCTGCGCACCCTGTCGCTCCATTTCCGCGACCTGATGCTGGTGTCCGTCGGCGGTCCCGCCGTCGCGTCCGAGATGACACCCGACGAAGTCCAGCGATTGCAAGCCGAAGCGCGCCTGTTCACGCCGCCGCAGATGATGAAGGCGATGGACATCCTGAACGAGGCTCAGGGCGAAACGCGCTGGAACAACCAGCACCGCCTCCTGACCGAACTGACGTTCCTGAAACTGATGAACCTCGGCGGCAACGGGAGCGAGGCGCGCGAGTTCCTGACCGCGCCGATTGTGTTCGCGGAAGGCGCACACACGAACGGGGTGTCCGGGTCGCAGTTGGTTTCCCCGTCGGTTCCTGTTGCTTCGCGGGTGATCACACCGCCGCCGGTTCCGGTGGTAGTTTCGGTGCCTGCGCCGGTGGTGGTGGAGTATGCGTCCCCCCTCTCCCCCAGCCCCTTTCCCCCCTCGGAAGGGGAGAAAGGGGAGCCGGAGGTGGCGGCTACCGGCAACGGGAGCGAGGCGCGCGAGTTC
>JAYULM010000309.1:0-10628 GCA_043763605.1 Armatimonadota bacterium
CAAATCGTTGTCGTCCAGCAAATTTGCGCAACGAACATCGTACGAAATCGATATGTCAGTGCCACTTTTAAGCACAACACCGATTTTTGCAAGAGACTCTCGTGTTATCGCTTATAATTCCAGTACAGTGAATTTTTCCGGGGGGAGTACGTCCGCCGTCGGTGGCTTCGGTAACGGAGTGGTCAATATTTCCGGAGGCAATATTGACCACGCCTTCGCCACTGACCTGGTCAAACTCACTGTCACGGGAGTGACTCTAAATACTGTATTCGGCTCCGGGAATAGCACTGTCGACTTGACCGGGGTCTCGGTTCGGGACACTGTGTCTGGAGTCAGGACCTCCGATTCGAGCATTGTCAATATTTCCGCCAGCGACACGAGTAAAATATCATCCGGCGGCGATAGCATTGTCAATTTCTCGAGCGGAACGATTAGCGATGCGATCAGTGCTGGCGGCAACAGCACGATTAATTTCTCTGGGGGGGTAGTACGCAATGTTTCATCCAGTTTTTTTAGCTCTCTCAACATCTCCGGTGGCACAATAACAGGAGATATAAGTCTCTTCTTCGGTGCTTCTACACTTAGCTTGACTGGCAATAGCTTCAATGTAAGTGCCGGTAAGGTTTACGGGCATTACGACCCTATTGGTCCTTACGAGGCGAATTATGCTGTTCGCGACTATACCATAACCGGCAATCTGAGCGACGGCACTGCATTTTCCAAGACTTTAACGGCGGCCGCTAATACCTCCGTGCTCAGAACTGACTTCGTACAACTGCGTGGAGAAGAGTTCGACAAAGCTGATAACCGCCTCGTAGAGTCGAACGAATCCGTAAGCGGTGTCTATGACCTCATCGAAATAGGGGGCAAGAGCGTTGATGCTCCCCCCGCCGAACCGATTGTCACTTTGGAGGCAGGACTTGATGTCGGAAACATAAACGTTTACAGCGGCAGCCAAGTCACTATGAACGAGGGACTGATACATGGGTACTTGGAGGCATTCAACAGTAGTACTGTCGATATTTTCGGCGGAGTGGCGAGCAAGGGCGGCGTCGCGGGTTATGGCAACAGTACAATAAATATCTCTGGTGGGACTCTCAACACTTACGCGAATGACAATAGCACTGTCAACATTTCCGGGGGGAACCTGAGAACTGCCGGTGCCTCTGACAACGGCATTATCAATGTCACCGGCGGGGTGATCTCCGAAAGTCTCAACGCCAATGACTCCGCCGCGTTAAATATTTCTGGCGGCAACGTGAAAGCCATGCGGGGTGGTCACTACGCCACCCTTAACATCTCCGGCGGGAATGTCGATAGTGCCAGCAGTGATGATCTCAGCGAGGCAAATCTCTCTGGAGGTGTGGTCCAATATGGACTCGCGACTGAGTTCAGTACATTCAACGTCTCTGGTGGCTTGATCTCAGTCAATGTGAGTGTGCGCGATGCCAGTACTCTCAATATTACGGGCGGCTATGTCAACGCGGCGGGAGGCAATGAGACCAGCATACTAAACGTTTCCGGGGGGAGTGTCGGCGAACTTGCTGTGTCAAGGAACGGTACCATCAATATCACTGGTGGAATTATTGACGAGAAAGTACAGGCGTTCGATTCGGCAAAGATCAATATCGCGGGCGGCAGTGTGAACAACACGCATACATATGATTCGGCGGTGCTTACTGTCTCCGGCGGTACTATCACAGGTGAGATTGGCGTCCATGAAATATCGACTCTGAATCTGAGGGGGAGTAATTTAGGCGTCATAGTCGGGGACACACACGGTTTTTACAATGTGAATAGTCGAACAAATTATACAGTACGTGACTATTCGATTACCGGCAACCTGAATGACGGCACGTACATCAATAAGACAGTCACTGCAGCGGCTAACACTTCCAATCTGGGCGATAGTAGCATACGTCTACGGGGTAAGGAACTGGAAAAGGCTCCAGACATATATATAATTCAGAGCGGGTTAGTCGACGGAGTGTACAACAAGGTTACTGTAGGGAGAGATGCAAGCAACGCGGCTAGCAATCCCGTGGTGACTTTAGGGGACGGATTTGATTCGGTGGATATGTTTCTATACAACAATAATCGGACTACGCTCATTGGTGGCAACGTTCGTGGACTTCTAAATGCCAACGACTCTACTGATCTCTCTATTTCAGGGAGTAATATCGCACATCTCCGAAGTTTTGACAACAGTGTGATTAGCGGTAATGGCGGCGAATTCGATAGAGTCTCCACCGCAGGTTCGAGTACAGTCGCTATCACAGGCGGTATAATTTCTGGTTTTGTTTCGAGTTCGGATTCCAGCAATCTCGACATCGTTTCTAGTAACTTTACGTCTGAGTCCAGTTCATTATATGGCTCAGGTAGTAGTACGATCCGTATAGCCGATACTGATCTCGCCTTTGCGTCTATAGGAAATACCGCCACGCTGAATATCGCTGGAGGTAATACCGATCAAGTTGCTACATCTGACTATAGTGTGGTCACCTTAGTACGCGGGAGTATTACTGAAATCTACGGTTCTGGTTCCAGCACAGTCAATGTTCTTGGCGGCAATGTGGATGGAGTATATTTTGGATACGATTATTACGATCCTACCGAGGAAAATGGCACCTTCAACATGACCGGGGGGAGCGTCGGATACGCTTACGTGGGGTTTGGTACTGCCAATATCGCAGGAGGAAATTTAGTGACCGTTCAAGGCGGTGAAGATAGCGTTCTAAACATCACTGGCGGAAACATATCGGATATTTTGGGTAGTGGTAACAGTATTTTCAACCTGAGCGGAGGAACGATAGGTAGTGATACGATTCGCCTTTTCGATGATAGTGTACTCAACGTATTCGCTAATCAATTGTTCGTTTCGTATACGGGAGTAGGTAGCGACTATCGCGGTTCTTACACCTCCTATCTTCTCTCTGGAATGTTGGCGGGGGGACAAAGCCTCAGCGGGGTGAAATTCATCGACTATGACGGTGGCCTTTCGTTGGGCGATCCGTCTGCGGGGCAGGGAAATACAGGCAACCTCCGTTTCCTTCAAACTTCCGTAACTGTCGTCCCGGAACCGGGGACGCTAGCCCTACTCGGCTTGCCACTCATCGGGCTTGCTGGGTACCGCAAACGTCGCGCATGATGATACGACAACGCACAACGAAGCCGGACGCATAAACTGCGTCCGGTTTCGTTGTATTGAAGATGAGCGGATGCGTGTGCCGAATCGGCGTCCTGCTGTCGGGCAGGGATGGCACCGGATTTGAGGTGCTCGCAATTCGGGTGTGACGGTCGCGACCTCGGTGGGTGTTTTCACCTCATCGTCGGCACGTGTTCGGGGCGCGATTCGAGCCAGTCCTGCAGGGTTGCGACGCGCTCCGGGTACTTCCTGCTCCGGGCGAGGAACCCCGCGCCGTGCTGCGGCATAGGGTCCTGGTCGGTCGGCTGGTAGCGCAGATCGACACTCCAGCGGACGTGGTCGGAGTTGTTGGGCGTGGACATATGGACACACCGGTCGTTGAACAGGATCGCGCTGCCCGCCGTGATCGGTAGCGAAACAGACTCGCGCCGCGCCCGGACCAGATGCTCCTCGTCGATCTCTGTGTAGCCGGTGCCCGTTACCTTTTCCTAGTGATGCGACAGCAGGCGTGTTTTGTGGGTTCGGGGCCAGATCTGTAGGCAGCCGTTCTCCGGGGTCGCGTCTACGAGGGGAATCCAGACTGTGATAACCGGGTTGGCGTTCGCATCGGGCCAGTACGACCGGTCCTGATGCCACGGCACCGCGCCTGCCGCCACCTTCGGCACCTTGGGGCGGACATTGTAGACCGGGTTCGTGAATAGTTCGTCGGTGATCAGCGATTCGACCGCATCCAGAATCTTCGGGTTTGGCATCAGGTCAGAGCAGCCGAGGAGACGGTCAATTCGCATTACCCGGCGTGTGAAGAAAAATAACCAGACCGAACAAGAGGAAGAACGTGAAGCCGACCCAGACCGCGAACCCGATATACAGGGCGCGTTCTGTAGGCGTGAGCGGCTTTTCCTCCGGTGGGGGAGCCGGTTCGTGCGGTTCCTCTTGCCAGCGGGGGAAGCGGACCCCGGGGCGGAAGAAGAGCAACCTGTCGGCGAAACGGTCGGGCGCGGCGCGGCGGCGTGGCGGTCGCAGCGACGGCGTCACGAAGGCGAACACGGGCGAAACGGGCGGGAAAAACACCGGCTTAAAACGGCTTCGTGTCGCCTAACCGAACGCGAACCGCACCCGCAGTATACCCCGTTTCGCCCCCGACGCGATATGATAAAAAGCGTGACCGATATTCGCTTTTCGACGGACCGCCCGGTGTCCGGCTGGGCGTTCCTGCTCGCCGCCATCGCCCTGTGTTGCGCGAACGTCCCCTACCTGCTCGGCGTGCTCTGGACCCCGACCGGCGCGACATTTACCGGGCTGACCTTTAATGCAGACGACGGCGCGGTCTATCTTGCCTGGATTCGGCAGGCGGCGGAAGGCAACTTCTTTTTTACGAACCGCTTCACCACCGAGACGCAACAGGGGCTTCTGGTCAACCTGTTTTTCTACCTGCTCGGCACCATCGGGCGCGTGACGCAACTTGCGCCGCCAGTGATCTACGCCGGGGCGCGGATCGTCTTCGGCGGGTTGCTCCTGTGGGCGTTGTGGCGGCTCGTGGTCACGCTCCTGCCCGATAGCCGCGCCCGGATCAGCGCGTTTGCGTTTCTGTGCTTCGCGTCCGGCTTCGGCTTCGCGTCCGACTTTGATCCGCGCTTCGCCTACGAACAACCGATAGACCGCTGGCAACCGGAAGCGATCACGTTTTTGTCGTTGTACTACACGCCGCTGTTTACCGCCGCGCTGGCGTTGATGGCGGTCTTCGCAACGTCGTTCTACCGCGCCGAACAGAGCGGCAGGAAGCGCGACCTCGTCCCCGCCTGCGTCGCCGGGTTCCTGCTCGGCAACTTTCACTCCTACGACATTTTGCAACTGTTCGCCTTCGCGGGCGTGTACCGGCTTCTGACAGACGGGATGTACGGGCGGGCGAACCTTGCCGGATACGTCCGGCTCGCGATCCTCGGGCTTGCCATGCTCCCGACCGCAGGGTACCAGTTCTTGGCGATCCAGAACGAAGCCGTGTTCAAAGCCCGCGTATTCGACACCGCCACGCTGTCGCCGAGCATCGTTTGGGTACTGCTCGGGTTCGGTCTGCCGCTCGTGCTAAGCGTGGTCGCGCCGTTTATCGAACCCGCGCGGCGTAAGTTCGGACCGGACGCGCTCCGCCTGTTGCTCGTCTGGGCGGTTGTCGCTATCGCCATCGCCTATGTCCCGGTGTCGTTCCAGCGCAAGTTGCTGATGGGGGCGCACCTGCCGCTCTGCATCGTCGGCGGGGCGACACTCGCCGCCGTGACCGAGAAACTGTCCGGGTTGCTCCCAACTACTGTTTCCGTGTTTGCAGTACTGATCACGGTGCCGTCGAACCTGCGCCTGTTGGTGCGCGACATCGCCCTGTTACCGCGCAACTTCGCCGCGACGCAGTACCGCCCCTACCTCCGCGCGGACGAAGCCGCCGCGCTACGCTTCCTCGAAAAGAACGCGAAGCAGGGCGAGGCGGTGCTGGTCTGTCCGGACATGGTCGCGCACCGTTACAGCAGTTCGGTACTACTCCCGTATCTGGGCGTGTACGTCCCGGCGTATTCGTCCGCGACCGCCTACGCCGCGCACTGGAGCGAGACGGCAGAATTTCAGAACCGCAAAAACGGGGAACAGGTACGCTTCTTCCGCGCCAACCGCACCGACGAAGACCGGGAGGCGTTCCTCGCGGAAAACCCGACGATCCGCTACGTCCTGTACGCCGACGCGGTGAAGAACGGCTTGACCGACGACAAGGGAGTACTTTTTCCCGACGAACAGACGGGCATGCCGCTGTTTACCGGCGTCGATTGGACCGAGGGCAGTAGCACCGTGCCGCCATTCTTGGAACCAGTACATCGGAGCGGTTCCGTGACGATTTTCCGTGTGCGGTAATGCTGCGGACGGACGGTGAACCGTTCCGCTACGCGCCTTCGGCGGACGCACCGGGTGCGGAAGAACCGGTGGCGTCTCGCCCCGGCGTATCCGGCTCGCAGAGCGACCGCCGAAGGCGCATAGCGGAGCGGTTCACCGCCCGTAAGGCGGCAACAGTCGGCGAAACCCGTGCGCTAACACGACCACCGCAAAAACGAAGTTGCGCAGAACCGCGAGGGGATACGGTACCGGGGCGACGGTTTGCGCGATCCCCACCCGCCATGCCGTTGTGAAATCGTCGCTCCGCTCTTCAATGTTTGCCAATAGTCCGGTCGGTTCGTAGATGCCGCGCCGCCATTCCTCCGGGATGCCTTCGGTGCCGACGTACGCCCCGACGATGCCGCCCGTGATCGCGGCTATCGTGTCGGTGTCGCCGCCACACGCGATGACACTTCGCACGGCGCGGTGAAAATTGGCGGGGTGCGAAAGGGCGGCGTGAAGTGCGACCGGGACGGTGTGATTGACGTAGCCGGAAACGCCGTCGGGGAAATGTCGCGCGGCGAACACTTCCGTGCCCTCGGTTTGTCCGACGCTTCCGGCGACACGGCTTAGCCAACCCCGAAGTTCTTCCGCGTCGGGTTCGGGCAAGATGTCCAGGGTGGCGGCGAGAACGGCACCGGGTGTCGTCTCGCCACGCGCGAAGCAGGTGGCGCATACCGCGACCGCCAACGCACCGTGTTCCGCCTTCGGATCGGTGTGGGTCAGGCGGGACGACCGGGAAACGAGGTCGCGCAAACGGTCGCGGTCGTCGTCCCACGCGCACACGACGCCGAGGATAGTCGCCCGCATCGCCGGTCCGTTCCCTGCCGAAAACACCCCGGAGCGGGACGCGGGAACGCCGAACACGAGACGCAACCCGGCGCGGAGCGTCGCTAACCCGACACCCGCCGGGAGAGCGCAAATCCAGCGGCGCAAACCGCCCGCGAGTCGGCGCGTGAACGCTTCACCGTTGCCCGCCGACACCGTGAGCGCGTCCCAGACCAGAAACGTGTGCTCCGTGTCGTCGGAAACCATGCCACGCCCGAAAACGAATCGGTATCTGTCCGGCACGCCGCCGAAGAGGGCGCGGATTCGTCGCGGCGATAATCCTTCGCACGGTAGCCCGAGCGCGTCCCCGACCGCCGCTCCCCAGACGCACCCGGCAAGGGCGCGAGCGAGCACGGCTTGATGAGATTTCGAGGCGTTATCGTTATTCATACAATAACGACGCGGCAGGTGATGCTGTGGTTACGCAGACTGCTTGGAAACGGGGTCGTGAAGGATGCCCTGCCGACGAGTATTTCGTCCTCGGCATGCCGGGAAAAGCAGACGGCGGGGCGCGGCATGTTCCGCGCCCCGCCGTCCCGGGATCGTTTTAGAGGGTATTTGACTTGCGGCGACGCGCTATCCGCCATGCCGGCAGGATGGCGACGGCTCCGGCAAGTAGCATCGCCTGGAGCGTCGAGATTTCCGGCACCAGTGTAAACGTTGCCTGAATGTTGTCAACCGCCAAGCCGTGATCCGTACCACTGTCGTTTGTATCCTGCCATCGAATCCAGAGTTCCTGTCCCGGTAAAACCTCCTCGTCCTGGTCCTCCAATGATACTGTTTGGTTGAATGACTGTGTCGTGATAGGGGCGGTGACGCCTGCCAGGGCACCTGTACCAGTCACCACAAAGTTAAGATTCGAATATGAATTGTACTCATTCGGGTCGTTGATGCTACCCGTGTTAGCGTTAAAAATTGCATAGGAGAAAGAGAGCTGTTGTTGTTGGTTATTGATGTTAGTTGCCCTGCGCCATTGCTCGCCGGTGTATTGCAGGTTAAACGAAGTGATCACCAATCCCGGACTGGTATTAACGAACCGAAATCCGAAGAACACGTTGTTAACGCTAGAGATTAGCGAACCGAGTGCCCGGTCACTATTTCCGGTTGCCCCGTAGCTATATAATCCGTCTGCTGTATCGGAACCGTTCGAGATACGGTACGTTGTGGGGGCGACTCCGGCTCGGGTTGCGTACAGACCGGTCAGGGTCACGTTATTGGTGAAACTGGCAGTCGCCCCTGTGTTGGCGAGCACCGGGGTGTTGAAATCCTGGCTGTACGTGATCGGATTTGAACCGCCGATATTGATTTGCGCCTGTGCGCCCCCGGCGGTGACACCGAGGACAGTAAGCGAGATGAGGAGTGATAAAGACTTCCCTCCTTTTGTAATAGAACATACGTGTGTGAGAACGATCATTACAGTTCCATTCCTTTCCAATACCACAGCGAGGTGGCAAAGTGATATTTCGCCGTCGATAGCGAGTAAACAGAAAAACTATGTGACACATTATACCAAAGTATAGAAATTCTAAACCAAAATTATTTCCGGTGATCAGGATAATCCAAGTAAAAGCACTCAACCATTTTTTCGTTGCCAGGAAATCGGGATAAGTTGGCGTTCCGGTTGACGCGACACTATTTCCGGTGCTATTATCAGGGGTGGAAATCGGCGAAAGAGCTGCAACACAATCCGTTGCTTACATGTCGATTTACTAAATTCAAACGATTAAAATCGCCGTTTCCACGCGAAACACGTGGTTAAACGGCAATCTATCAGGAGCAACAATTATGGCAGTTCGCGTCGGCATCAACGGTTTCGGGCGTATCGGTCGTCTTACTTTTCGCGCTATCCAGGAAAAATACGGGGCATCGGGTGAGGTGGAAGTGGTCGCGCTGAACGACCTGACGGACTCGAAAACGAACGCCCACCTTCTGAAATACGACAGCAACTACGGTCCGTTTAAGGGCGACGTGTCTTACGAAGGCACCGACATCGTTGTCAACGGCAAGAAGATCCAGGTGTTCGCGGAAAAGGACCCCGGCGTGATCCAGTGGGGATCGGAAGGCGTCGACGTGGTTGTGGAATCCACCGGCTTCTTCACTGACGCGACCAAAGCCGTCGCCCACAAGCGCGACTCGGTCAAGAAAGTCGTCATCTCCGCCCCGGCGAAGAACGAGGATCTGACCATCGTGCTCGGCGTCAACGACAATATGTACGACCCGGCGAAGCACCACGTCATCTCCAACGCGTCCTGTACCACGAACGGTCTCGCCCCGATTGCGAAGATCCTGTTCGAGAAGTTCGGCATCGAAAAAGGTCTGCTGACCACGATCCACGCGTACACGAACTCCCAGCGCACGGTCGACACCGCCGCCAAGGACCTGCGCGACGCCCGCGCCGCCGCGCAGAACATCGTGCCGTCGTCCACCGGCGCGGCGCGTGCCGTCGGTCTGGTGATCCCGGAACTGCAGGGCAAGTTCACCGGCATGGCGTTCCGCGTCCCGACCCCGACCGTTTCCGTGGTCGACTTCACCGCGATCCTCGGTCGCGATGCGTCTCCCGCCGAGATTAACGCGGCGGTGAAAGAGTACGCCGACGGACCGCTGAAGGGCATCGTGCGCTATAGCGACGAGGAACTTGTTTCCACCGACCTGAAGGGCGACACGCACTCGTCCATCTTCTCGGCGGTCGATACCATCGGACTCGGCAACTTCGTCAAGGTCGTCGCCTGGTACGACAACGAGTGGGGCTACGCCAACCGCGTCGCCGACCTGCTCAAGTTCCTCGCCGACAAGGGGTTCTAAGCCGCGCCGTGCCACTGAGAAACGTCCTTTCCGGAATTGATGAGACGCTACAAGAAATGTATCTTGCGGCGGAATGTCGCTACCGGGAGGGACGTTTCCTTTTGGAACAGGGAAAACTGGACGCAGGTATATACCTTCTCGGCTATGTCGCGGAAATGACGCTTAAACTCGCGTACTGCCGACTCGACCCAACCTTGTCTTTCCAACAACTGGTAATGAGCCGTTTGAGCGTCGCAGAAAGCCGGTGGCGTGCTATTTACGGGCGCGGAGCAGGAACACGTCTCGACCTGCATAACCCTGTTGCGCTTCTTATCATCCTTGAAGACGGTAGAAGCCTGTTCGGGTTGTCCTCGCTTACCGCCGAAGAGACCCGACTGATCAACTCGTATGTTTTTACCATTCACGACAACTGGATGGTCGGTATGCGCTACCGAGGACATCACGCCACAGTACAGGAAGCGGACGCTGTTTTAGTAGCGGTAGAATGGCTTCGGGATAACTATCAACTGCTTTGGAAGTGAAACATGTCTAAACTGAATTTAACTAGCCGCCCTGCCATCATAACGGAAGATGTACTTCGAGACCGTCTCGCGCAAGAATATAAAAATCCAGCCGAGGGCAATAGTCAACCACTGTTTAGTTTTGATCGACCTGGAAACAAGGTGCATATTCTAGTTATTTGGGATGAGTGGAAGTTTTTGCCTATGAAAGATAGATGCCGCATTGCCTTGGAAGCATACGAACAAGCTTTCGGGGAAAGTCAGGTGCTTGACGTTTCTGCCTCACTAGGTCTTACAAGTGATGAAGCGAAGCGTTTAGGCTACGATTTTTAGTCTGACCATTTACAACTTAGAATCTATCTCAAAATAGGTGAGTTTGCTTGCCATGCCCTTCGGAACCATAGGATAGCACAGGCGAGCTTCAAGTTCGCCAGATAATTCTCTGG
>JAYULM010000310.1:0-10621 GCA_043763605.1 Armatimonadota bacterium
CTTTCGCGTATACCAATACTATCCACTGACCACTGCACACTAACCACTAACGTCAATACTTCGGAACGCTCGGGTCCACAGTATCCGACCACGCGAGAACTCCGCCCTTCAGGTTCGCCAGATTCGTAAACCCTTTCGCTTGCAGGATTCCCAACGCCTGCGCGGAGCGTGCCCCACTCCGGCACTGCAGAATGATCTCGGTATCGTCCGGCAACTCGTCCGCGCGGCGGTCGATCTCGCCGAGCGGGATCAGCACCGAGCCGGGGATCTTCGCGATCTCGTACTCGTACGGTTCGCGCACATCGATCAGCATAAACGGTTCCCCGGCGTCCTGTTTCGCCTTCAGTTCTACCGGCGTAATTTCTCGCATCGTTCTTTTCCCTTCGTCCGGCGCGCTGGTATCGCACGTCGCGCCGCAAAACTCCTCGTAGTCTATCAGTTCCGTCAGCGTCGGAGTGTCGCCACACATCACGCAGGCGCGACTGCGGCGGATTTTCCACGACCGCGACGACAGCGACAGCGCGTCGAACGTCACCAGTTTCCCCGTCAGCGGTTCGCCGACGGCAAGCAGATACGTCAGCGCGGCGGTCGCCATCAGCGTACCGACGACGCCGACGACCGCGCCGAGGACGCCCGCTTCCGCGCAGTTGGGCACCTCGCCGGGCGCGGGCGGTGTCGGGAACAGACAGCGGTAGCACGGTCCTCCTCGCTTCGTGTCGAACAGCGTTAACTGTCCCTCGAAGCGGTTCACCGCGCCGTGTACGACGGGAACGCCGGTCAGAACGCCCGCGTCGGAAACCAGATAGCGCGTCGGGAAATTGTCGGAGCCGTCCAGAACCAAATCGTACCGGCGGAACAGGTCGAGCGCGTTCGCCGCCGTGAGGGGTTCGGGATACGCTTCGAGCGCGACATCGGGGTTCAACGCCGCGAGGCGCGAGCGCGCTGCGTCGGTTTTCGGCGTACCAACCTCGCCGGTCGCGTACAGCACCTGGCGCTGCAGGTTGGAAAGCGAAACCACGTCGCCGTCGATTATGCCGACACGCCCGACTCCCGCCGCAACGAGATACAGGAGCGCGGGCGAACCCAGCCCGCCCGCCCCGACGCACAGCACGGAGGCGTTCCGCAGCCGCTCCTGCCCCGCGACGCCGACTTCGGACAGAGTCAGGTGGCGGGCGTAGCGAGCGGCTTCAGCGGAGGTTAGCGGCATGCGATTATTATAGCGCACCGTGCTAACGGAAACACCGCATTATTGGGCGTGAAAGTTCGCTTCCCACGGGGGAGCGGCAAAGGCAGATTTCGCCACGCCGTCACCGTCCAACACTTCTATCCGGTACGCTTCTTTCACGGATTTATCGTCGTTGATGACGATACGAAGCCGCGCCGCCGTATTTTCCATCCCGACAGGTGCCAGAAAGATTTTGTTGAAAGGCAACTCGTCGAGGGCGACACCTTGCGCGGACAGAACCTGTTTCATGCGGTCCGGTTTTTCCGTCACCCAGATAGCCAATGCCCCGAACCAGCTTTCCTGGTCGAGTTGTGCCTTCTGTATTACCGGAAACTCGCCCCGTACCAACAGCAGCATTTGCGCCGGGTTCAGGGTGGACGCGACGCCCAACGTCGCCGTGAACAATGACGCGTTGGTGTTCGTGTCACGTGCCGCACGGAGTCGCTTTATCGTCTCCCACGGTACACGCGGCGTGACGGGGTCTGTGTCCTGCTTATACCAGGCGACGTATTCGATCAGCAGGACCGGCTTCCCGTCCGAGGTTTTGCGCCACTTGCGCATCAGACCGTAGGCGAGATCGTTATTCGACAGGTACTCGCCGAGCGTCCAGGTCCACGGTTCGACGGAGGTAGTGCTGCGCCCGCGATCCCGCTGAAGTCGTGCCAGGATTGACACGCCGCCTTCCGTGGCGATGTAGCGCAAGCGGCGCAGATATTGCTCGACACCGTCTTTATCGACTATCGGATCGGATTTCGGCAGGGTTCGCGATTCCACAGGGCTACTTGCCTCTTCCCCGCTATGCGTCCATTTCTTAACTGCCTTGGCAAGAGTCGAAATCTCAAGGGACTTGCTTCCCAGATAACTCCATGCTCCTAAGTCACCGAAGCCAATCCATAAGCTCGGTATCCCGTTGCTGTCCTGCCCCACCCCGAAACTGGCAGCCTCTACGCGATATACATTACCGGGGTTTAGACTCTGAAACTGCCCCAGCATGTAATCTTTCAATTTTAATCCCGATGGAGAGAGGTCTTTCAAGGGAACGACCTTCGCATCTAGACCCTGTATTATTTTTTGCCGTTCCTCTGGTGTGAATCCGTCCCGAAACGCCTGAACCCCCATGCGCGTCGATTTACCACTGATCAAATACTCTACATGTGGGTGTTGCTTCGCCTTCTGCTTGAGTTCCTCCGGCGTCATGTCGAGTCCGGCGATCATCACCTCCGCGTCCTTCTCGAAGTCCGCCTGAATCTGCGCCTTCATCGCCTCGGCATACGCCCCGACCGCGTTCGCCGGGCGCATCAGGCGGTAGACGAACGGCTTCCCCTTGCTGCCATCCCCTTCCCGCCGCCACTGCCAACGCGCCCCTTTGTGAGACAGCAGCGCGGTCAGGTTGTCCATCACATCCGCGAGCGGCATCGCTTCCAGCACCGCCGTCATCTCCTCGCCCGCCGCGCCGTCGGCGTCGGACGCCGTGACCGAAACACCCGACTGTTCCGACAAAGCCTCCAGCAACTCACCCAGATACACCCACGGTCTGTCGGCGGAGACGACCTGCTCCAAACGCTTATCCTCTTTGCGAAGCACGGCGGGATGGTCGTAAATCCGCGTCGGGGTGATAGCGGCGGCGGGTGGATTCGCTCCCGCTTGCGGAGGGGCGGCGAAACAGCGGGGGGCGAGAAACAACGGTAGCGATAGCGATAAGCAAGCGGTGAAAGGCACGACGAACGCCCCAGACGAAAAAGCCATAAAAATCTCCTGAGCATATCCATTGGAGAAACCGGCGATACCGTGAAAGATCTCCGGTTCCGTTTACGAGGTGTGGTAAAGAAGGCTATTGGTCGGACGGGGGAGGGGTGATTACCCCACCTGTACTAAAGGGACCCGTCCTGAAATTCTTGGTGTCAGAAGCAGACGTGCTCCCGGCACTCGTCACTCCGTTCACGGTAACACTCCAGCTGAGGCTACTGGACGCGACAAACGCGTGCATAGCGTTCACAAGGCTCCGCGAATCGCTCGCGGTACAGGGAGGGGTTCCAGGCGCAGTATCTGGTTTGTTCCACTCACCATTGACATTTAAGCGAACTACATCCTGAGTTCCACCTCCAATCCCGGTGGAAGAAACATTGGCCCAAGTCGCGCCATCCACTTTGATAAGCCCTTCAAACCCGACGCCCGCGAGACCATTAGGGGTGCCGCCTCTAACCTTGAACGTAAACCCGCCCGTCGCCAGAACGTTGAAGGTTCCTTCTCCAGCCGTGCTTCCTTGACTCGGCGACAACACTTTTGCGGTCGTCGTGCCCGCCACCTGTGCGAGTGCCGCCCCGCATGTAGACAGTAAACTACACATAGCCGCGAGAATAAGAAGATGTTTCATATCATTTCTCCATGATTGCAGATAACTGTCGAGGATCGATTCCCTCGAACACGCTTTTATTCGCCGTTTTTCATGGCAGTTCCTGCAACTCAAATCACCTGTTCTTAAGTGCCACTTCCTTCGTTTGATATGTCCCGCTCGTCAGTGCCAATCATGGCAAGGGGAGAGCGGTATGCCGTCCTACTCCTTTCGTATTCACGACCAAAAAAGAACTGCTTGCGCGACTCAACAGGTCGCAGGCTAACATACTACCTTCCGCGTTCCGAAGGCAACCGGGTGCCTTGCGGGCGCGAAGTGTTCCATTGGAGCAACAAAATACCCCGCGCCATTTGACACATCTACCCTGCGGCGGCATACTAAAACCGTACCTTGTGAAGACGAGATACAGGAGCGCGGGCGATCCCAGCCCGCCCGCCCCGACGCACAGCACCGAAGCGTTTCGCAACCGCTCCTGCCCGGCGACCCCGACTTCGGCGAGCGTCAGGTGGCGGGCGTAACGGGCGGCTTCAGCGGGAGTTAGCGACATGGGACGCCTCGCTTCCTTCGCCCTGCCCCAACAGTTCGTGTATTATGCGACCGCCTATCGTCTGCCAGCCCTTCGTGGAATCATATACAGCGTCGAATCTATCGTTTAACTCCGCCACTTTACGCAAAGTGGGGTTTAAGCAACCGATATATTCCACAATATCCGCATGACACTGTGCTAAATCATCGCGATACCAGATCGGTTCGTGATGAAAGACGCGATTCCTCAAAGCGCGGACTATATCGAAGCGTCTATACAAATTCTCCCGCGTCCGCATGTTTCGGGGGAATCCCTTCAGACCCGCGTTCATAGCGGGGATCGCGATACTCTGGTCGTAGTGCCGGACAAACAAGCCTGTCCAGAACCCCAACCCCAGTTTAGCGACGATTCGTTCCGGCTCCACAGTTAGCCCGGGTTGCCATAGCCCTTTTTTGCTCAGTTCATCGATAACCGATCCACGCGCCTCGGCCACGGATTTGGCTTCCTCGTTACGAAACCGATTCTCGTCGGCGATCCAGTTGGGATCTCTGTGACGGGTGCTTAAACTATCATATACAGCGTTCCGCAGGGCGACTTCGAAACAATGTATCGTGGGATACAAAGACTCACACAAAGCGATATTCCATATGTAACGTGCGACACCGTTGAAGTCGTCCCTGTCAGTATGCTTCTTGTAGGAAGCCATGCGTTTCTCAGAGATCCCTTTGACAAGGTCGGTACAGAGTGTGGCGCGGTCCATATTTGTTTCTTATTCTAACACGCTTGCAGGGGAATATAAGGGCAAAAAGTATCGGAAGTTTTGTTTGACAAGTTTGCATCGCGCCAACTTATGGTATAATTTGCGTGTAGTCCTTGATCGAGTCCCCTCCCATCGAAAGATGGTGATGATGTCAGGGTAACAACAAAATATACTTCGAGGGTTGTCACCAAATCGGTGACAACCCTCGTTTTTGTTTGACACGTCTTCCCCCCGGCGATACACTGAAGCGTATTTTGTGAACAAGTTCACAAACTGAACGTAGAACGCGAACCGTTAGAAAGAACGCTTATGATCACCCGACGCCAGATCGCACTCGCCGCCCCGAAACCCGAGGACGCCCCCTTTTTGCCGACCGCGAACGCCACGCGGCGCGGTCCCGATTCCGACATCGGCGACATCGCGGATAAAGTCTTCGCCGGGGAGCGGCTGTCCGCCGAGGACGGTTTGCGGCTGTTCCAGCACCCGAATCTGAACGACCTCGCGATGCTCGCCGACCATGTCCGCCGCCAGAAGACCGACCCGGACCGCGTGACGTATGTTATCGGGCGCAACGTCAACTACACCAACGTGTGCTGGGTGCGTTGCTCGTTCTGCAACTTTTACCGGACGCCGGGGCAGGAAGGCGGCTACACGCTGGATCAGGAGACGATTTTCCAGAAGATCGAGGAGTTGGTACAGGTCGGCGGCGTCGAACTGCTGATGCAGGGCGGACTGAACCCCAAACTCAAGATCGAGTATTACGAGGAACTTCTGTCGTCGATCCGCGAGCGGTTCCCCACCGTGCTCCTGCACGCCTTCTCGCCCGCCGAACTGATCTACGTCAAAAATATCAGCAAAATCACGATGACCGAAACGCTGACGCGCCTGAAAAACGCTGGACTACACTCGGTCCCGGGCGGCGGCGCGGAGATTTTGACCGACCGGGTGCGCGGCTTCATTTCGCCCTACAAGGACACCGCCGAGGAGTGGCTGGACTGCATGCGGACCGCGCATCAGGTCGGTTTGCACACGTCGGCGACGATGATGTACGGTTCCATCGACACGTTCGCCGACCGCGTCGAACACCTGATGAAACTGCGCGACCTTCAGGACGAGTCGCTCCGGGACTACCCGGCGCACTTCCGGGCGTTCATCGCGTGGAACTACCAGCCCGACGGCACCGAACTGGGCGGGGTCCGCGCGTCCGGATTCGACTACCTGCGCACCATCGCGATCAGCCGGATCATGCTCGATAACTTCCCGCACGTCCAGGCATCGTGGGTGACGCAGGGTCCGAAGATCGGGCAGATCTCGCTCGGCTACGGCGTGGACGATTTCGGCTCGACGATGATGGAGGAGAACGTCGTTTCGCAAGCCGGGTGCGTGTTCGCGGTCCCGCTGGAGGAGATGGAGCGGCTGATCACCGACGCGGGCTACGACGTGAAGCGGCGCAACACGCGGTACGAGATTTTGAACTGAGGAGCCGTCCCTACGGGCAAAAATTCGCTAGTAGGGACAACTCCGCGCTAATTGTCGCAATATCTACCGCCTTCATCGTGGGCTGTACAAGGTGTGTTCGGAAATATACCCGTCCGTTTCAGGAAGTACTTATCCGTACATGTCGCTCCGGAGTCTTCGGGATCACACCTTATATTGAACGCATCATATTGACAACATCCCTGCGTTCCCGAACTGGAACATTCAGTTTGTGCAAAAACTCTCCTGCGGCTAGAGCAATTATCACCACAATTGGCGGTCCCGACGATAAATGGACAGTCGTCCACCACCTCAGCAGAGGCATTCGGCAATCGCAAAATCCCTGCGAGTATGCAGAGCAGGGGCAAGACAATCAGTAGCGTTCCGTTCAAGCGTTTCATCAGTCTTCTATTTCCTTTCTCCGACAAAATCGTAAGCGGGAACAAGGTCGTCGTGTTCCCGTTCAGCCAAACATTTCAGATTTCCCTTACATCTTTCAGGAGACATCGATTTGGTAATCCGCCCGCTTGCCCAGAGCGTATACTGCAATCTCCCGGACATCCAGGTATCGGAGAGGGCAATATCCCTGTACTTTTTCTGGTTGTAATCAAGCAAAAATTTACTCCATGTTACGGAGGATTGAAGCCGATTCGCAGTGATCGAATCGGCTTTTGCAATGTCTTTTGCAAAATCCTTTTCCACGTGGCAGTTCCAGGTAAATTCGAGGGTATCTTCGCTACTGATTCCGATAATTTTTTCGTCGGGCCACATCGGGATCGCGTCGTAGACGGAACGGAACGCCGTGGCATCCGCGCCGCGCATCCGGCTTAAGTTGTCCCGATTTCTTTCCGCCCAGGGTCGCATCTTCTCGCGGAGCCGGTTTATATCCGCCCATCGTGCCTCCGCTTCGCCGGGTGCCGGTTTCGCCCACACCACGCCACCTCTTTTTCTCGGTTGCTTGGTGTTGAGTAAGGGCGCGACAAACACGCTCGTCCAGACTATCGCCGCCACGACGAATAATGCGCCGGAAACCCGGGTTAAGTTTTGCTCGCTCTCAGACAGAGAAGACCATTTCATCGGATCGCTCCTTTCACCCCAGAAAGACCAGTCGTGCCCACCTCAGTGGACTGTGTGTCAACGATGCCGAAACGCGTCAGAGTCAGCGTCGATCTGCCGGACGGCGCATACCGTCTCAGGAGCGAAGAAGAGTCTGTGTGATGCAGGGCAACGTCGCCGACGGGCAATGCTTTGCGAAAGTCCTGAACTTCCTTCTCCGTGACCCGCGTCCGGTCGATGAGCACGAGGACGGGCGTACCGCGTTTCGTCGCTTCCTCGATCCAGGTGAGTGGGCGTTTGTCGCAACCGCAACCGTCACGCAAACAGACGACAGCGAGATTCGGCGCGAGAACCGTTTGGCGAAACAGCGCGGGGGAGGACGACTCGGGGAACCAGCCGGTGACAACCAGTCCTACCGCTACGAATGTCGCGAGTAACAACCCGGCGGAAACCGCCACAGAGGGGAGCCACTGCGCACCGAATCTGTTTGCACGAACCATAGACGACAACACTATCAGCCACCTCCTTACAAATAAGAAGCAGTCCGAGAACGAAAGAAGCAGTCCGAGAACGAAATTATTATACAAGCCGTCAAGCAGATTTGTCAAGTCGCCATAGGAATTCTTTCTTTCGCCTGCACTTGACAGACGATTCCTTCGATGTTAATATGTTCGCACATGCTAATTATTTAGCACAACCGAACATGAAAAACAATCCCGATACCTATCTCACCCCCCGCGAACAGCAGATCATGGAAGCCGTCTACCGCGCCGGGGACGCCGGACTGACCGCGACCGGCGTCCAGGAAGCCTTGCTCCCCGAGGAGGTCGGCAACTCCGCCGTGCGCACGTTTTTGCGTATTCTGGAAGACAAAAACCAACTGTATCACGTCGCCGACGGCACCCGTTACGTGTACCTCCCGACGCGCCCTGCCCCCGAAGCCGCGCAGTCCGCACTGAGCCGCGTGGTGCGGACGTTTTTTGCCGATAGACCTCTCCGCGCCGCGCTCACCCTGCTCGCACCCGGCGATGCCAAACAGTTGACAGCCGCCGAACTCGACGCGCTACAAGCCGTGATCGACGCCGCGCGCCAGGAAGGGCGGTAAGATTTTATGAACGAAACGTTGCCTGTGCTACTCGTAAAAAGCGTTCTGCTGTCGGCGCTCGCGCTCGCGGTTCTCGTGTTGCTATCGCGCCGGTTCGCGGCGCGGCGCGTGTCGGCGGCGGGACGGCACCTGGTGTGCGTGTTCGCGTTCGCGGGGCTGATCGCGCTCCCTGTGCTGTCGTCTGTGCTTCCTGTCTGGCGGGTCGCAGTTGTCGTCCCCCCTATCCCCCCCACCCCCTTTCCCCGGGTACCCTCTGGGTGGGAAGGGGAGAAAGGGGGAGCCAGAATCGGAAGCAGGGGCTTCGCCGCTGGCGGGATCGAAGTTCCCACCGCTCCGCTGAATCGGGTAGCCGGGAGCGAAGCGACACCGGCTCTGCATCTGACTCCCTCTTTCACCCCTTCCCACCCAGAGGGTACCCGGGGAAAGGGGGTGGGGGGGATAGGGGGGACAGTCTACGCCGCCCTCACCCTCGCCCTGCTCGCCCGCCTCGCCTTCGGACACATCGGCGTCTGGCGTATGGTGCGCCGCGCGACGCCGCTCCGTGATCCGGCGTTCGGCGACGTTCCGGTGCGCGAATCGCCTGAAGTCGCGGTCCCGCTCACCGTGGGAGTCGGGCGGCGCGCCGTGATCGTGTTGCCTGCCGGGTTCGCGGCGTCCGCGACGTATGAGCGGCTTCAAGCGGTGCTGGCACACGAAACCGCGCACGTCCAGCGCGGCGATTACCTTTCGCAAACACTCGCCGACATCGTCTGCGCGGTATATTTCGCTAACCCACTGGTGTGGCTTTTGTCCGGTGCGATGCGCGGCGAAGCCGAACGCGCCGCCGATGACCGTGTGCTTGCCGGGAACGCCGTGCGCCCGTCCGAATATGCCGCGCATCTGCTCGACACGGTTCGTTGCTTGCGGGGGCACCGGGGCATCCCTGGTTCGGCGGTAATGATGGCGCGTCGGTCCGATGTTTCGGGGCGAGTCAGGACGATATTGGCGGCGCATGTTTCCCGCACCGGGCGTGTCCCGGCACCGATTATGGCGGGTGTAGGTCTGGTTGGCGTAGTGATCGTAGGCGGCACCGCCGCTCTCCGTCAAGCACAAGGCACGGTCCCCGGAAACACTGTGAACGCAGTTCCGACCGTACTACCGGCGGTTTTTCGCCAGACGCTCGCGGACGGCACCGCCGTCGAGGTTATCGCCGTCTCGAACGGGACGAGTATAAACACCAAAAACCTCGCATTTTGGAAACCGGATGGGCAGCCGATTACCGGTCCCCGCCCTCACACCATGCCTTATGGTCAGGGTTCCGGGTCCATTCCCCGAAGCAAGGAACCCGTATACGAAGTGACCGTGTCGCTACGGGGACCTCGTTCCAACTGGGAGAAGTTTCGCCGGACATACGACGTAGAAAATTGCCAGTCGTCCGGCATGACCAACGGCGGCGCACTAACGCCCACTACCAGTCTCATCAACGGGCAATTCAAGAGCCAGCCTGCGAACATGAATGTCCGGGTCGGTGTGGCAAAAACAGAATGGCACACGTTGTACACTGCAGGCGGATTCACTTACCTCAATAGCGCATCCACGAGTACCAATCCGATTATAGACTCCGGTAAAACTAAAATCGAGATACCTTCCGTCAATGTCGCGCTACTCCGCCCACACCAAACGCCGGAAGGTACTGTGGTGACCATTTCGCACGGATCATTCGGTAAAGAGGATGTCGACTACCGCTTCGTCGCGGAAATGTGGAACGGTAAGACCGTCGTTTGTAAATCGCTGGGAACTGTGGAAGCATCGGACATCAACACAGTCAACGAGGTTTTGATTCCGGATACCCCCGTCGCCCGCATCAAAGCGTTCCGCATGCAAGCCCGGACATATGACTGGGTCAGCTTTTCCGGCATCGCGCTCAGACCGAACTTGCCCGCCCCCTATGTTCAGCCCGGCACGGCGCGCCAGGTAGCCCTATCGAACATCGCCCTTCCGCTATCCACGAAAGAAGAAACAGCGAATCCATGAACACCGTTCTGCTGTAACTACTCAGGTTCGCAATAATGGGTATACTTCTTGTCAATCATGACCCGCGACGAGTTTCAATCTCTCTACGATAGTGGCACCGATAATTG
>JAYULM010000311.1:0-10546 GCA_043763605.1 Armatimonadota bacterium
AAGGGGAAGCCGTGGAAATTCCGTGTCCGGCGCGGCTTCGCGCCCTGGCAACTGCGCGGCGATGACCTTCATCCCGAGCGCACCGGCGACGGTCGCGACGCGGCGTCCGATGGCACCCATCCCGATGATGAGCAGGGTTTTGCCTTCCAGATCAATGAGCGGATGCTTCCAGAACGAGAACGTCGGCGAGCGCGACCACTCCCCGGCGTGGACGGCGTCGGAGTGCGCCCCGGCGCGGTGACACAGTTCCAGCAAGAGCGCGATAGTGGTTTGCGCCGTGGAAGCCGTACTGTAGGCGGGCACGTTGCAGACCGTGGTGCCGTGCGCGCGCGCGGCGGGCAGGTCGATGATGTCGTAGCCCGTAGCCAGCACGGAAACGAGTTTCAGGCGCGGCGCGGACGCGAATGCGGCGGCGCGTAGCGGGACTTTGTTCGTGTACAGCACGTCGGCGTCGGCGATACGTGCGGCGAGTTCGTCCGCGCCAGTGCCGGAATGAAGCGTCACCTGCCCCATCGCGCGGAGCGGTGCCCAGTCGAGGTCGCCGTTGTCGAGCGGCTTGGCATCCAGTACGATAATTTTCATCGGTTACATTTCAAAGAGTGCTTGTTTTTACACATCGGTGGGTGGTCGAGATAGCGGCTACCCGGGTCGTTCGGGGACGCTCGGATATGTCGCATTTCAGGGCAAGATCAGTCGTACTCCGGGATCGTCACCCAGGGTGAGGGCTTGCTTTAGAAAATCGGAATCGTTGTCCGCCAGCGAAAGGGAGAGGCGGAACGGTGCATCGCCGACCAGTGTTTTGGGCAGAGTGAGAGCGTAGAATGTGCGCCCCTCTTCGCGCGTGATGGCGACCGGAACGACCGGCTTACCCGTGACCACCACACTCCCTCCTACCGTTCCCGTGGTCGTGTCCATCAGCGTTTTTCCGCTCTCGTCGCGGATTACGACGCGCAGGCTGTCGGCTTGAAGAAGTCCGTTCGCGTTCTTGGACTCGATCAGTTGATCATCCTTCGCTGCGACAAAAAGGTGTATGTTTTCCCCGCTTTCGCGCAACCAAACCAGTGCCGATAGGTCACTGTCCCCTTTGTACCAACGACTTTGCTCGGGTTCCTTAACGAAATAGTTGGAAACGTTGGCGTCACCCAGTTCGGCGAGTGGTTGCATCGGCATCCATCCGGATAGGGTCGTCGGAGCCGCGCCGATCAACGCGGGAATCGCCGCGTTGAGTTGTAGCGGTACGACTTGTTTGGCAAGTACCCTCTCGCCCGCCACCAGCGAAACTTCGACGCGGTCGGGATCGGTCCCGGCACTCAGAGCCAGTGCCCGTTCCTTGGGTCCGCCGAACTCCACATTCCAGCCGCCCGAGCCACTTAATACCAGTGCGGATAAGATGTTGCGCCCTTTTTTGAGCGGTAAAACGAAGGTATGATCCGCGAGACCCCCGCTCTCGTTGCCCCGTTCGAGCGTGTTGTAAACCTCGCGCCCGTTGACGTTCCAACTCATGTACCAGTCGGCACTCGCGGCGACCGCCAGTTCCATGTCGCGTGGCGCGTCCAGCGTGCTAACTGCCAGAGCAGCACGCTTCTCGCCGAAGCCGCCCGCCAGTCGCGCGATTTCCAGACGCTGACCGCCCGCGAAACCCTGGCTCGAAACCCACTTTCCGGTGACGGGATTTTGCGTCCCCGCGAGCGTTTCAGGAAGGGTGCCCAACACCCCGGGCGGTAATTTTGCTACGTCTATGTCGGTGAATACTTTCCACCATGTCGGTAAGGCGAGCGGCAAATCGGATCGGCTCACCGACACCGAAATCCGCGCGTTCGTCGGTTCGCCATCGGCGGGTAGCGTGATTTTGGCGGGCGAAACGCTGGCTTTGATCGGCACACGCGCGAACGGCGTCACCCGAATTTCGGCTACCTGTGCACGCGTGTCGGGGTTACGCGCCAGTACGGAAATCCCGGTCGTCGCGCCGACCAGAAGCGGCTCCTCGGCACGCACCGTCAGTAGCGACGGCGCAACGGCGACGAGCGCACTGGGTCCGTTCGATTGCCACGAAACGAACACCGGTTCGATCCCGACCGGGATTATGGCAATGTTGCCCGCAATAGTCTTCGTCGGCGAAGGGTTGCCGAAGATGTCGTAGTTTTGCGCCCCCGAAACCTTGCCGGTTCGCGCATCCATACGTAGCGATACGGCGAACCGCGCGGGCGTTTCCGACCACGTCACGAGCGTTTTGCGATTCGTCGGCATCCCTTTGGCGTCGCGCTCCTCGAACAAATGCGCCTGAATTCCCGGCGCGTTCAGTGCCTTCGCGAAGCCGATCTCTTTCACGAAAACATGGTGACGCAAACGCTCGACGAGGTTGCGATACGCCATCACCGACGGGCGCGGTTCGGTGAAGTTGTCGGTCATTCCGTAACCGCCTTCGGTGCCGCTCCCTTCCATGAAGAGGCGAAAAAAGATAAAGGACTCCATGCCCTGTGACTGCGCATAGGTCAGTTTCTCGACCGCCGTCCGCGCCTGTTCCATCAAGCCGTTGCGGTCGTTGCCCGAAAATCCCGATTCGGTTTCGATAAAGCGCAGATTCGGTTTTCCGGCTTTTTTTGCCGCGTCGCGGGCGCGTTCCAGGCTCGCACGCTCGGATTCGCCGCCTTTGCCGTGTCCGTGATATGCCACGGTATCGATTTGTGCGCCGTCCACGACGCGAAAGAATTCGCGCGAACGCTGGTCGCCTTCCGACCCGGCGAAGGACAAACCGCCATTCATCACGACGGTGTCCTCCCGTTTAAGTCCGCTTCGCGCCGCGCCCTTTTTGATTGCCGCCCGCATCGCTTCGAAAGATCGCGCGTATTCGGTCATCGTGCCGGGATAAAATCCGCGCAAGTCCGGCTCGTTGCCCAACTCCCAGAAACGGATTTTGCCGATACCACGCCCCGTATACAGGCGGGCGAGTTCTTCCAGCCGCCCGGTGGTTTCCCCCAACGCCGCGTTTCGACGATTGTCATCGGCGTCTTTAGGCGGGTCTACCATTATCATTCCGCGCATGTTTTCGGCACTCAGACGTGCCAAAGATTTGCCGATGTCTTTAACGTCCAACGCCCCTTCATTTTGGCGGTGTAAATCGCGCAGGATGTCCGCGCCCATCACGCGATAAAACGCGAAGCCGTTCTTATCCTGCGTATCGAAAATATAGGTGTTGGCGGCGTCGAGTCCGAAGAGGAACTCGCCGTCCCGGGCTTTGGGCAGAACGGCATCGCTGATTACGCCTAAGCGCAGGTTGCGGGTATAAACCGGGACCTTGTCTTCCCTGGCTAAAAACAGCGACAGTTTCGCGTCATACGGTCCCAGTGGCCAGGCGCGCGTGTCGAAAGTGAGCGGGAGCGGTTGAACAGAATCGGGCGCGAGCATGATTTCTCCGCTGACACTGTGTCGATTCTTGTCGTCATAGCCGGTTATATCGAATCTGTAGAACAACGGACGCGCGACCGCCGCCGTGTTTTGCAGTTGTACGCGAATCTCGTGACGCGGCGCACGTTTGAAAACGAAAATCCCGCCGGGGGTATTTGTTTCGATCCGTTCGGCTTTGAGCATCCGTGCCCAATCGGTGTCTTCGTTCGAGCCGTAACCGGTGCCTTCAATGCTTTCGACGAATAGACCGCTCTTGATACCGTCCCGCGGTACAACGAAGCCACGCCTTGCCACCGCTTCACCGCTTCTGCTGTCGCCCACACAGGAGCGAGCTTCGTCGCAAACAACTCCGGTCGAGTCATCAGCCAGGCAATGTGAGCCGGGCAAGAGTGCCAAAAGCAGTGCAAGGAACCGAGCACGAGAAGGAAAAAATTTGTTCAAGTTCGTTATATCTACTACTATCCGGGAAGGGATGCACTTCGGGTGATCGACCGGTTTACTTGAGCAGGGACCGGACACGAGGACGTTCGAAGTGTCGTTGATGTATTTTGCCCGGAACATCGGTGGAAACAGTGACGCATTGCCTTTTCTCAAGGCGATGTCTTGTCGCGCACGATTTTCGTGTATTTGTTCACCGGCAAATCGGTATAGATGTCCTGCCCGCCGTTCGGCCATTTCACGGTTACACTATCTGCCTTCGTGAGTGCGCCGATGCCGAACACGACACGCGGGTCGGAGGCGGACATATAGGAGCCGTCGGTGTGGCAATGACGTATCCATGTCCGTTCCCCACTTTTCAAAATCAGCGTCGCCCCGAGGGGGCTTCGGTTATCCGCGCGGGAAAGTGCGATGCCGACAAAGTTGCCGGGGCGCGGGGTTTCGTTTTTCAACAGGAGCGGAGTTCCGCTACTATCCACGACGAGAACATCCACGCGCCCGTCGTTGTCGAAATCGCCGGTCGCCAGACCACGCCCCATGATCGGGCGCGTGACACTGTCCGGAAGCGTCTTCGTTATGTCCGTGAAGCGTCCCCCCTCGCCTCCCCGGTAGAAAAGTGTCGGCTGACGAAACGTGGTGCGGTTGTCAATCTGCTCGATGTTGTTTTGTATGTGACCGTTCGCTAAGACAAGGTCCAGAAAACCATCGTTGTCGAAATCCACGAACCGTACCCCGAACGTCACATGGGGTGACGCGCTTATCAGTCCCATCGCCCCTGACCTGTCGGTGAACAGGCCGTCGCCATCGTTGCGGTAAAGGTTCTTGGTCTCATCCTGATAAGTGGCGACGAACAGGTCGAGCCGCCCATCGTTGTCCACATCGCCCCAGTCCGTTCCCATTCCGCCGTGCAGGTTTCCCTCGTTGTCCGTGGCAGTCCCCGCCTGCTTCGCCACATTTTCCCATCGTCCTGTACCTTTTTGGCGCATCAGATCGCCGGGCATTTCGTCGTTCGCCACGGAAACAGAAACTTTGCCCGAGCCGTCGAAATCCGCGACGGCGATCCCTAACGCCTTGCCGGTGAGACTGTCGAAACCCGAGGCGCGGGTGTCATCCACGAATCCACCCTTCCCGTTGCCTTTGTAGAATGCCGCAGGTTCGGGCAGATATTGGCGCGGGGCGCAGGCGGTTTCGATTCCTTTTTGGCGGCAGAGCTGGGGCTTGGTATGGGAGTCGAACTTTACGTAATTGCCGATAAGCAAATCCAGATTGCCGTCCCCGTCCAAATCCGCACACGTCGAACTCGTCGCCCAGGGCTGCGGTGCGATGCCGGACGAACGCGTTACATCCCGGAACCCCTTCCCACTCTGGTTTTGCAACAGTGCTCCGCCGCGATACGCGGTAATATAGATGTCCGTGAAGCCGTCGTGGTTGAAATCCCCTGTGGCGCATCCCAGAAATCGCCCTTTAAGCGGCGGGAGTTCTGCGGGCACGAAGTGGCCTTTGCCGTCGCCGTGAAACAGGGCGGGACGGTCCCCTACGAGCAGAACGTCCAGATTGCCGTCGTTGTTCGCGTCCAGAAAGGCGCATCCGTGTCCGATCAGATCCAGGATATTGGCGACAGGCTTCGCGGGCATTTTCCATTCGTAACGGAGACCTGACTCGCGCGCCATTTCCCGGAAAGTGACTTTTGTTTCGTCGACCGCCGACGCCGACGCCGGGGGCGAGACGATGTCGGCCGGTTGCTGACGACATCCGGCGAGGCAAACAAAGCCGCACAGCAAAAACGAGCGGAATAAAATAGTCATGAACATCAGCGGCTCGATCTTCCGGCGCGTTTATCCTGCTCGGACAGCGCGCCGATACGGTTGTAAATCGCCATGTCCGGCAGGGCGTTTCTTTGTTTCAGCGTTGCGATGAGAACGTCGCGCTCCTTTCGGACGGCGGCGTCGGCGGGTTTGCGGCGGATGTAGGACTCGTACTCGGCAAGGGCGCGACCATATTCGCCCCGATCACTTGCGGCACGAGCCATTTCCAAACGGTAGACCGGACTGCTCAGGTCGCTTCCCAGCCGCTCCGCAGCGCGGTCGTACCGATCCGTTGTTGCCTGAACCAGATCGGCTTCGGCGGTCGCACGCGCCGATTTCTCCTTTTGTCCCGTGTTTCGGTACGCCCGCGCCAATACAGACCAAACATCCTTTGTGCGGCCCTGCCCTTTCTGCGTGGCTTTCTCCAGTTGGGGGATCGCTTCGGCATACCGTTCCTGCTCCGCCAAAAGACGACCCAATTGGTACTGGGCGAACGAATCTTCCGGGGATTGCTTCACCGCGTTTTCCAAAAGAGCCTGCGCTTCCTTCTGCCGCAACGGATCGGGCGGAAGCATGGCAAGAAACGCGCCGAAACGCGCGTTCACGTCGGGATCGTTCTTGTCCAGAGCGAAGGCACGGCGATATGCCGCCTCGGCGTCCGGCGTTTTGCTGTTGGCTTGCAAAATATCGGCGTAGTCCATGAGGAACACCGGATTGGGGTCGATCTCGACGGCACGACGCAAGGCGTCCTCTGCTTCGCGCTGAAACAGATTCTGACCGATATACGCCTGCCCCAGACCGTGCCATGCCAGAGCATTGCGGGGTCGTGTGCGTGTCACGACGATAAAATTCTCCGCCGCACCGCCATACAAGCCGTTCTCGTAGGCTGCCAACCCGAGAGCGATCCGTGAGCGAACTCGCTCAGGGTCGTTGAGCACGGCTTGGGCAAGATAAGCGGACGCGGTGCTTTTATCTTCCATGCCGAGCAGGGCGAGAGCCGCCCCCTCCAACCCTCCGGCGTTTGTGATGTCGCGCCGAACCACGTCGAGGAACTGCGTGAGTGCCGCTTTGTACTCGCCAGCGCGTAGCAGTTCTTCGCCACGTGCCAGCCGGATCGGATCAGGAACCTTCGTTGCGTCGGGACGGAACGCGCGTATCTGCGCGGCAAGGACGGCTGCTTTGCCCGCCTCCGTTTTGTTGTTGCGGTCGCGGTTGACCTGTGCCAGCAGATCATATCCATCCGCATTGGCGGGATCGAGAGCAAGACCGCGCACAAGTGCCGATTGGGCACGAGCGGTCTTTTTCTGTTGCATCAGTGCCTCAGCGAGGGTGAAATAGGCGACCGCCCCGCCGTCGCCGAGGGTGACGGAATTGAAGGCGAGCGATTCCGCTTCGGCGGGGTTCTTTTTCTGCGCGACCAGCGAGCGTGCCAGACTGAGTTGGACTTGTGCATCATCGGGGTACGCCCTGAAGGCTACCCGACACGCTATCTCCGCCTTTTCCCACTCCCCCTGCGCGAAGTATACTTCCCCGAGTGTGAGTTGCGCGGCGGCATCATCGGGTCGTATTCGTATCGCCCGCTCAAGAAAAGAGCGCGCCTGCGGAAGATCGTTCGCTGCGGCGGCGGCGACGCCCCGCTCCCGCCACGCCGCCGCATTGTCGGGCTGAACCTCGCTCCACTGCTCTGTCACCCGCTGTGCCTCGGGGATCTTGCCGCTTTGCAGGAACGCGCCGGACGCGCCCTGCATCTTTTCGGCGAACTTTGTATCCGACACGGCGCGGCTGTTTCTCAGGTAAACGACACCGTACACGGCCGCCGACACGACGATGGCAAGCGTCGCGAGCAAAGCAAAAATTCGTTTCGTGATGGACATACAACACCAAAGCAAAAAGGATTTCGCAAGGTCTCCGGACAAGAAACAGGACGGAAGGCAATGCCCTCCGTCCCGTCTATTATATAACATATCGCCCGATAGCGACAGTTATATGCCTACTGGCACTGGGCAATCGAATTGCCTGGCCCACATTTGGCGGCAATCGCTGCTGGGAGGCGCGGCAGATAGGAGGACGCTCCGAGGCGGCTGAACTGTACCCCCTTGACATGACCGTCGGCGAACACGATATTGGCGATACCGGACCCCAAACCGTTGCGGCTGTGGCGATACGCCGGGGTTTTCATGCCCCAGGCTACCGTTGTACCCGCGCAGTTGTCCGACGTGCCTTCCCAGGGTCGCCCTTTGTAGTCCGTGAAGTCACACAGCTTGTTCTTGAAAACGGTCTGTACTTGCTGAGCGGCTGCCAGCGAGGTGTCGTCGAGATTGAGGTTGGAGTTGTTGACACCGGAACGCTGCAAGTCGCCGACACGAATAAAGTCGGTTGGAGTACCGCCGTTGCCATTCCAGTGTGCGGCTTCGCCCATCGCCAACACTTCCGCCGGAGCAATCATGTCGGCAAGTGTGAGGGACGGGGTCACGTCCACAGGATCATTCCCGCCGTTGAAGCCGAACAGAACACCGTTCACTGCGTACGATGTCGGTTCAGTAGCTGACTGAATTTCCGAGTCCGAGAGACACGTGAACATTCCCCCCGCGCCCACAGCGGCTTTGGTGTAGGGACCGATGGTTCCACGCCATGTGCCATCGGCCGGATTCGCATTGTACTGAGCGAAGGGGAAGGATTCATCGTAGTCCTGCACGTACATGGACATTCCCAATCCCAGTTGCCTCAGGTTGGAAAGGCATGACGTCTGGCGTGCCTTTTCCCGTGCCTGTGCGAAGACGGGGAAAAGGATAGCCGCGAGGATGGCGATTATCGCAATAACGACGAGCAATTCGATAAGGGTAAAGGCGGCATGTGCCTTCGAGCGGTTGCTTTGAACAATGGACATAGTTAACCAAACTCCTGTGTTGTAGATAGATGGCGGTAAACCGCCGGTTGATAAATGGAACCGAAGCTCCTGTGGAAAAAGCCGTTGTGGCAGATCCTTGCCTGGGAAGCGGCTATTTCGCGTTTTTGGCGAACCCGAACCCCATACGGGCATCTTTCTCACTGTTACGCGAGAAACGAATGGCGCGCTGTTTTTCCTCGGGCGTAAGCGCGTCAAAATCACCGTTTGTGGATTTGGCTTTTGCGTTGAACCATTCCGCATCGGTTTTTTGCGCTTCGGTACGCGGATCAGGCGGCGCGGATCCCCCCGACGCTCCCGGTGTAGAGCACCCCGGAGTGACAAGCCCTGTCAACAATATCAGTAACATTGTCGAGAGAGCAATAAATTTTTTCGGCATACTAACAAACCCTTTCTTGATACACACTTCCACGTGCGGCATATCTCCCGCGTCGCTCCTCCGAAGATCGGCGAAGCGAGGCGGCACTACTCTGCTCGCGTCGGGGGACCGTGGATAGCCGCGGAACCAGATGCGAGCGCAGACGCACCTGCTGGCTCAGTTGATCCCCCCCGCGCAGGGCTGCCATCGCAAGACGCCCTGCCTCGGTTCCCAGTGCTTCCAACGGCGGGTGCAGGGTAGTTAGACCAACCTGCCGCGATTCGTGGTCATCATCGAAGCCGATGAGCAGATAATCGATGCCCATCTGCCACTGCGCCTCATTCGCAGCCCGCAAAAAGCCGCGGGCGATTTTGTCGTTCACCCCGACGACGCCCAGCAATCCTTCCGACAGGGAGCCAGCCTCACGTTCGATAGCAGCCAGCCCCATTCGGTACCCCGTCTCCTCGCTATCATGATAGTACTGGGTCCGTCGCGCTTCCTCATCCGGGTACACTCGGATGACGCTATCCGGCAGACCGGATGTACGAACGGCGTTCAGCGCACCCGCGACACGCCCCTCGGACCAGTGTTGCGGGAACGGCGCGATAACCAACAGGCGTGACGCCCCGGCTTGAAGGAGGTGCTCCGCCGCCTGGAAGCCGAGCATCTCCTGGTCATAAAAAACATGGGGAGCCCCATGGGCAATCGGGCCCGTGGTGACAAAGACGATAGGAATGTTCGCCGCCTGCGCCATCCGCACCGCTGTGCCTATGACATCCATCGACATAGTCTCATGTATAGCGATTACAACAAGTGCACCAATACGGGATTCTTCCCGAAGTAAAGTCTCCATGCCATCCGCAAGCAATATTCCCGGCGCGTCCGTGGGGCGGAGATCGAAAAATCGCGTCGAGCCGTTATCCGCGCCGACAGACCGTTCCAAAGAGTGGAGAATGATCCGCTGCCAGTAACCCGCCGGCTCGCCGAATTCCGCGAGAATGCCGACGGTCGCTACCGCGTCGGGCGAATCGGGGGAAGTCAGGATTGGCGTGACAGGCACCGTCGTGAAGGATTCCGTAGCCCCCGCCGGGTTGCCTGCATTTTCAACAAACGTTCCTCGTCCATTATCTGCCCGCAACGTCCCATCAGCGAGCAGACTTGCAATCGCCTTTTGAACCGTGGAAACGTCGACCGCATATTCACGGGCAAGGCGTTGTCGCGACGGCAAACGCACGCCGACCGACCAAACCCCCTGGCTTATGCGCCGTCGCAGGTCATTTTCAATACGCTGATATACCGGCACCACGCGGTCTGCACCTGACAGAGTAAGATTCCGAATCGGTGTTGGCGTATACATCATTGCTAACTAAAAAAACCACATGGTTTCCTGAAAACACCACATGGTTCGCCCTCTGGTTCACCATGTGATTGTATTATAAGTTTAATACGGGTTGCTGTCAAGGGCTTCACACAAAGATTTTTGGTAGCACTGTTTTCAAGCCCCCAGGGCAATTGCATTATCGCTCGCTCGGTTCCAGCATATAAACGCGGGTTAAAACCCACGTCTGTGGGCGTCTTCGACGCCGAACGTCCTTCGGACGTGGGTAAAACGCGCCCACGACACTGAGCATCCCG
>JAYULM010000312.1:0-10505 GCA_043763605.1 Armatimonadota bacterium
TCGGTGGCGGAGCCACCTATAGGCGTCGGTGAAACCGATGATCGCATCCGATGATCGAAACCGATGATCCACGCCGGGGAAACCGACGGACCCAACACCCAACACCCAATACCTGAATTTCGCGTTGACGCTCACCGGTCGCTATGATACCGTGAATGGGGCGAATCACGCGCGATTTTTAAGGGTACACGATGAAACGAATTTACAATTTTAGTCCGGGACCGGCGATTATGCCGGTTCCCGTTTTGGAGCAGTTGAGCCGGGATATTCTGGAGATCAACGGCTCCGGCATGAGTATTTTGGAGGTGTCGCACCGGGGCAAGGACTACGATGCAATCCACCACGAGGCGATGGCGAACCTGTTGCAGACGCTGAACCTGTCGCCGGACGAATACAGCGTCGTCTTTTCTACCGGCGGCGCGTCGCTCCAGTTCGCCATGCTCCCGATGAACTTTCTAACTCCGGGGCAGTCGGTGGATTACGTGGATACCGGCGAGTGGTCCAACAAAGCGATCAAGGAAGCGAAGCGTTGCGGCAATGTCAACGTCGTCGCGTCTTCGGCGGAAACCAATTACGACCGGATTCCGAAAGGGCTGACGTTCTCGGCACCGGGCACGGCGAAATATGCGCATATCACGACGAACAATACGATTGAGGGCACACAGTTCCACGCCCTGCCCGACGTGAACGGGGCACCGCTGACGGCGGATATGTCCTCCGATATTTTCGCGATGAACCACGACTTCAGCAAGTTCGCGCTTCTGTACGCCGGGACGCAGAAGAATGCCGGTCCCGCAGGCGTGACGATGGTGGTCGTGCGCAAGTCGTTTATGGAGACCGCGATTAAGGACCTGACGCCGATGCTTTCGTACCCGGTGCAAGCCGAGAAAGAGTCGCTGTACAACACGCCCCCGGTGTTCGCGATCCACGCCCTGAACCTGGTGTTGAAGCATGTTCAGGCGGAAGGCGGTGTCGCGGAGATGGAGAAGCGCAACCGCGAAAAGGCCGGCTTGATCTACTCCGCGCTAGACGCTTCCCCCGAGTTGTACCGTCCGACCGTCGCCGAGAACGGCGACCGCTCCCTGATGAACATCACGTTCCGTCTGGCGACCGAGGAGTTGGAAGCCGAGTTCCTGAAAGAGTCGAAAACGCGCGAAATGGACGGCTTGAAGGGGCACCGCAACGTCGGCGGGATTCGTGCGTCGATCTACAACGCGTTCCCGCGCGAAGGGTGCGTCGCGCTGGCGGAATTCTTAGCCGATTTCGCGCGGCGCAAAGGGTAGCGGTTCGTGCGGGGAATTCCATTCCTCCGGTGGAAGTGAAGCACTTGGTAATCCTGCGGATTAAAGGAATCGAGCGGTTGTCAGAAACGCGCGACTCCCCGCGTTCCGAAGGAACACCAAGCGTCGCGCTTCCAGCGGAGGAATGCAATTCCCCGAAAACCCCGAAGGCATCAATCCACCGAGAGCATCGCTTCCACGAACAGGTCCGGCTCGAACGGGAGCAAGTCCTCGATCCCTTCGCCGACCCCGACAAGTTTGATCGGCAAGCCGAGCAGTTCGCGGAGCGAGATCACGATGCCGCCGCGCGCGGTGCCGTCGAGTTTGGAAAGCGCGATACCGGTGAGCGGGACCGATTGCATAAACTCCTTCGCCTGATTGACCGCGTTCTGCCCGGTGGTCGCGTCCAGGGCGAGCAACACTTCGTCCGGTTTGCGCCCCAACTCCCGCTCACAGACGCGCCCGATCTTTTTCAGTTCTTCCATCAGGTTGGCTTTGTTGTGTAGCCGCCCCGCCGTGTCTACGAGAATCAGGTCCGACCCGAGGTTTTTCGCTTTGTTGATCGCGTCGAAGACTACGGCGGCGGGGTCGCTACGCTCGTGTTGCCGCACAAAATCGGCTCCGGCGCGCCCCGCCCAGATTTCCAACTGTTCGGCGGCGGCGGCGCGGAACGTGTCCCCGGCGGCGAGCAGGACTTTTTTTCCTAACTGCGTCTGCTGATAGGCGAGTTTGCCGAGCGTGGTAGTTTTGCCGACCCCGTTGACGCCGACCATCAGGAATAGCGACGGCGCGGTCGGAGCGAACTTCAGATCGGAGTCCTGCGCACTCCCGAGTGCGGATACCAAGGCAATCGTCAAGCCGTCGCGGACATCTTTGGCTTCCACGAGGCGTTTGTCGCGCACATACTGCCGCAACTGTTCGAGTATCTTGTCGGTGGAGCGGACGGACAGATCTGCGGCGAGCAACGCTTCCTCGAACTGCTCGAACAGTTCGTCGTCGATGCGCCCCCGCCCGGTGATCATGGCGTCGAGGCTTTGAAATACGTTCTTGAATATGCCGTGTTTTAACATAATGACTCGCGGTCAGTATACCATCGGCAGTTTCTTTTGTTTTGGAGTCAGGCGGTCTGTGCGTGGAACATCACCCCTCCCGTTGTTTCTCCCACCCCCCAACCCCCTCCCTCATCGGAATGAGAGAGGGGGAGTCCGGGATAGTCAAGCGGTTCTGTTTTTCGGGCGGTTTGGGAAGCGGGAAAGCGTGTCGCTTCCGGACTCCCCCTCTCTCATTCCGATGAGGGAGGGGGTTGGGGGGTGGGAGAAACAACGGGAGGGGACGTCGGAGGAGGGAGAAAACAGTTAAGGCGTCACGCTCGGTTGGGACGCCGACACGTTTTCCGGCAAGCCGAACAATTTACGCCAGTAGACGTTCCAGAAGGACACCTCGGGGAACTGCGACTTTTCACGTAGCAGGCGGTCACGTTCGCGCTCGAACTCGGCGGCTTCCTGCTCCCAGCGCGCGATCTCGGCGGACGTGTTGAGCGGGCGGCTCGCCGCGCCCGAGTGGCGGTACTCGTCGGCGAAACGCATCTCGATGTCGCGACACCACTGCTGGAGAGCCGCCATCTCGTGCGCCGGGACTTCGGGGACCGTGATTCTTCCCTGCAGGTGTAACGCCGTGGTGATTCCCTCGCCGCGCAGTATTTTCAGCGTCGTCGGCGTGATCCCTTTCAACGTCAGTGCCTGATTGGTCGCCGTTTTGCTCAAACGGTCGTTGACATAATCGTGGAGCGAGCCGAACGCCGCCGCGCCGAGCGGGGAAAGCCCGCCGCCGGGAGAGAACGCGTGTTGCCGCGCGGCGATCTTTTCGCGCCGCTCGTTCATCAGTTTCTCCATCTTTGCGATCTCTGCTTCCAATTCGTCGTGGATCTTCTTGCGGGGCCAGTTGGCGTAGCCGAGGCTACCGATGTTGAACACCCAGAAGAACAAATAAAACGGGAAAAAGCCGCCGCGCTCGAACAGCGAGAACAGGAACAGCATCGTGAACGCCGCGAGAATCGCGACGCCGCCCCGCGACATCATAAAGTGCTTGCGCTCGGCGGCGAGGGTTTCCTCGCGAAAGACTCGCTCGATGAACGCCCACGTTTCCACCGGCTTGTACTGTTGCGCCTGACCCGCCCCGCCCATCACCGTGGGCGTTTGACCCGCGAACCACTTCGCGCTCACGGCGGACGAGGCTTGCGCCACGGTCGCCGGGTCGGGCAGGGCGATAGCCGGACCCGCCTGCCACCATTTCGTCGTGCTTTGCGTAGCGAGAATCGTCTCCTCGGTGCCTTTCGCGGTCGCCTTCGAGAGCACCGTCGCCGTCGTGGGCAGGGTATCCCAGTCGGATGCGGTACTCTCAGTGACCGGCGATTCCTGTGGCACGACCGCCGGTTCCATCACCGCGTCGGGGGCATGGAGGCAGGCGTCCGCGAGGCGGGCGACGGAGTCCGCGAGCAGTTCGTCGTTGTACTTCTCGGCGACATCGCGCAGTGCTTTGAAGACCGGCGAGACCGAAGGGTCCTGAAAATCGATCTTCTTGAACAGGAGCGATTCGCCGTCCGAGAAGCGGTTCCAGAGTGTTGGTTCGTGCGACAGGGCAAGCAGGGCGGCTTGCATCGTCAGACAGGCGAAGCGGTCCATGCGCGGTCCGAACTCCAGAGGCGTACGCCCCGGATGCTGATAGTTCGGGTGCCCCAATTCGTCGGCAACAAGCCCGTTGAACTCGGGAACGAACATGCCGTCGTAATCCACCAGCGTGACATGTTTGCCGCTTTTCGCGACCATCAGATTGTCGTGTTGCCAGTCGCCGTGCGCGATTCCGGCGTCTTCTAATCGTTTCAGAAGCGACGACAGCGTCCCCGCGAGTGTGCGCAGGGCTTCGGGGTTGTGCAGGTTGCGGTCGGTGAACTTGCCGAGCGTTTCGCCTGAAGCCCAGCGCATGGCGACCAGCGGGAACCACGCGGACCCGACGCGCACGCCCTGCTCGAAATACTTGAACGGCACGAAAATATCGCCGAGTTCCGACGCGTGCGACGCGATCAGCCGGTAGCGGTCGGTGCGCGGGATGACTTCGTCCTGCGGCGGCGCGGTGAAGCAACGGACCGCCCATTGGAATCCCTCGGCATCGACGACGCGAAACACGACCGCGAACCGCCCGCTGTACGCGATGGGCAAGCCGCGCTTGTCCTGCGAAACGGCTCCGTGGCGCAACTCCGGCGGTGCGAGCGACGCTTGCGGGTTCTGGATCGCCTCGCGGTACGCGACGGCGTCGGGCCAGTGGAACGCGGCGGGGTCTTTGCTCTGCACGCCATATTGCGACGTGGTGCTGGTGGAGGGCGTACCCTGTCCGCCCTGCGTGTACCACGTGGAGCGAGGTGTCTGGGTTTGCGCGGGCTGGGCCTGGATTCGCATGGTCGGGAAAATCGCGGTACCGGACCGTCCGGGGAAACGCGACACGCCTGTATTATACGACACGTAAACCCAAAAAAGTTGCACCGCGTCGTACGCGGGCGCGTAACCGATTGAAGCCGTCAAGCGTCATTAGAATCAGATGAAGCAACTGTGCGCTCAGGAGAATCAAACCATGAATCGCCGTCTCGCCGCCGCTACCGCCTCCGGTCTTGTATTGTTATCGTCCGTGCCCCTGTTTCCGATACCAGCATCGGCGTGTCTGTCGGTATCGGAAACGATAAACTAATGGCATGACTACCGGATTGGTGACGGTTCGCCCGGCGCGAACAGATGACGAAGCGACATGGCGGGAAATGTGGGCGGCGTACTGCACGTTCTACAAACAGACACTTCCCGAAAGCGTTACGGCGGGCGTCTGGGCGCGGATCGGCGACGACTCCAGCCCCGTACATGGCGTGATCGCACTCTGCGACGACGGAACCCCGCTCGGCTTCGCGAACTACGTCCTGCATCCGCACACGTGGAGCGACAAAACGCTGTGCTACCTCGAAGACCTGTATGTGGCACCGGAGGCACGCGGACGGGGCGTCGGTCACGCGCTGATCACGCACCTGATCGAAACGGGAAAAACGAGCGGATGGGGGCGCGTCTACTGTCACACCGAAGCCGGGAACGCCGCCGCGCGGCGGTTGTATGACCGGTTCAACGCCGCCGAAGACTTGGTTCGGTACACGATTGCACTGTGAGGCGAGGGAAACAGTTTTGCAAGAGGTTTTACGACGTTTCCAAAAAATATTGTAAGCCGACATGCATAATCAGGTATTGTTATGTGTTTTAAGCGGGCAATCAGTGGTATAATGCGAAGGTACACTGCAACCATAACCCGCCTTTATATATGTTCACGGATCGTAGACCCCCTCGGATTTCGCGAACAGCGAGAGGTGCCGAAGGTGTGCTTAACCGGTCGTAGAGGATCACGCCGTCGTTCTGTTCGTTTTTGTGTCAATTCATTCCATCCGCCGCATCCCTAGTTTCGCCTGATAGCGAACATCCTGCGGCAGTTAGGACGTTCCGATGTTTCTCTTGCATTGCGTATTGCTCCGTCTCCAACGAGATGACGCCCGTAGTGGTGCTGCGCCTGTCGTTGCCCAATTCGCCGCCGCCGCGTGGCTATTTCTGTCAATTTGTGTCTGCTTGCTCTGGTCTGAACCGAACGCCCATGCCCAGGCGACCTCGCCCGCGCCTCTCCTCGCCGCGACGGCGGGGTCGCGGCAAGCCATCCTCAACTGGAGCCCGGTCCCCGGCGCGGCGAGCTACGTCATCTATCGCAGCACCTCCAACGGGAGTGCGGTCTCGTACAAGACGGCGATCACCGGCACGGCTTACACGGACACCGGGCTGTCCAACAGGACCACCTACTACTACCAGGTCGGCGTCACCGGGCAGACGACACGCTCCAACGAAGCCAGTGCCACCGCCGGTAACGCGCTCCTCGCGGCTCGCGGCGGCACCCGGCAACGCCCGCGTCACACTGAGCTGGGCTGCGGTCACGAACGCCAGCTCCTACAACCTGTACCGCGGAGCCACTTCTACCAGTCTCACGTTACACCGCGTCGGACTCACCGGCACGAACCACGCCGACACCGGGCTGACTAACGGCACCGCCTATCATTACCAGCTCGCCGCCGTCAACTCAAACGGGCAGGGTACGAAGACCGTCACGAAGAGTGCCACCCCGCTCGCCTCCTACCTGCCGCCCGCCGCGCCGACGAACCTCGCGGCGACCGGCGGGGACGGCAAGGTGACCCTCTCCTGGGGGGCGGTCACGGGGGCGACTTCGTACACGCTGAAGCGTAGCACGGCGAACGGGGGACCGTACACGGCCGTCGCCACGGGTTTGACAGGGACCGGCTACGTCGACCCCGGCCTGGTGAACGGGCTGACGTTCTACTACGTGCTGACTGCGGTGAGCAACAACGGCGAGAGTGCGAACTCGAACCAGGCGACCGCGACCACACAGGGGGTGGTGCTCACGGCGGTCGGCGGGAACGGCCTCGTGGGGCTGCAATGGCCGTGCGGCACCAACAGCAACGTCGGCTACTTCTCGGTGCTACGTGCCACCAGCCCCGGCGGGCCTTACACCACGATACAGACCAACCTGAAGAATTACCCCGGCGACGACATCGGCTTCCGCGACACGGACGTCGTGAACGGTACGACATACTACTACGTCGTGGCGGCGACGTACCCGATCGGATCCCTGGCGGTCTGGTCCAGCAACTACGCCGCCGCTACCCCGTCCGCGTCCGCGCAGAACGACCCCGCCCCGGACGACAGATTCGAGGTGTTCGCAGGCGACGGGCGATTCATGACTCAGTGGCCGGCGCAGGGCGGTCAGGGCTACCTGATCTGGCACAGCACCACGCCCGGCGGCCCCTACCAGCTGCTTTCCAACACGTACGTGTTTGATTATGGCGTCTGGGTAACGATGCTCACCTCCGGGGTCCCGAACGGGGTCACCAAATACCTGGTCCTGTCTACCTTCTTCAGCGGCAACTCGCCCGAGATCAGCGTCACCCCGCACGCCGGCGTCGCGCTGACCAAGCTGTCCTTCTATCCCAGTCCCGTCGGGGGCGGAGAAGATGTTAACATTAACGCGGAGTTGGACGCGATGGCTCCCGCAGGCGACGCTCAGGTCATCCTTTCGAGCAGTAATCCCGCCGTCCTGCCCCTTCCCCCGAGCCTGACGATCTACCATGAAAGGACCTACAACTGGTTATGGGTAACCACTGCCGCGGTCACCGCGCCGACCAACGTCACGGTCACCGCCAGCTACGGCGGCGTTACCAAGACGATCGTCGTCCCCGTGGTGCCGCGCGTCATGGAGAACGTGTATGTGGGTCCCGTCGTGGCGGGCGGGCCGCCGTCGGTGGGCACCGTGACGCTATACCAACCGGCACCGGTCGGTGGTGCCGTTGTGCAACTGTCCGTGACCGCCAACCAGCCCCAGAGCCTGTACAACGTCACCGCACCTTCCTCCGTGACCGTCCCGGCGGGACGGACCACCGCGACTTTCCCGGTCACCTGCACCAGTGCCACCGGTCAGGAGTACGGGAAGGAGTGGAAGTCCTTCCTTCTCACCGCCACGTACAACGGCCACCCCAAAGGTTGTAATTTCCTCGCATCCGGGAATTTCGTTGCTGGCATCTCCGCCTCGCCCAGTTCGGTCACCTCGGGGGGCACATCGACCGGCACGGTGACCCTCGAAGCCCCGGCGGGCACGGGCGGCATGGTGGTCACGCTCTCCAAAACGAGCAGCAACGGGAACGCGTCCGTGGTCACCCTTCCAGCGAGTGTAACCGTGCCGTCGGGACAGGTCAGCGCGAGCTTCAATATACAAACCCAGGGCGCAACCGTCGCGACGGACGTCGTCTTGCACGCCGCGACGGGCGGCACCGGGCCCGGCGCGTATACTGTGGACTTCTACTCCCTGCACATCGAGCCGTCCACGGTGGCGATCCAGTCCCTCGACCTCGCCCCGAACCCGGTGGTGGCTGGGAACGACGTGAGCGCGACGCTGCAACTCAACGGCGCGGCGGGCACGGGGGGCATGGAAGTGACGCTGACGAGCAACAATCCCGCCGCACCGGTCCCCGCCAGCGTGAACATCCCGGCAGGGCAGAATGCCATAAGCATCGTGATCCCGACGCAGGGGATCGACACCGCCACGGCGACCGCGCTGATCACCGCGCGGGCGAACGGGGTGACGCTACAGAGGTCGCTCACGCTCAACCGCCTCGCGCCGCCGTCGCCGCTGTCGGCGTCGGCAGGCAACCGCCGGGTGAAACTGAACTGGAGTGCCGTGGAGGGTGCGACGCGCGGGTACAACGTCAAACGAAGCAACACAGCGGGCGGGCCCTACACGGTGGTCGCGGGGAACGTCGGCGGTACCACTTATACGGACGAGGGGCTGACGAACGGGCAGACCTACTATTACGTCGCCACGTCTGTCGCGCCCCACGCGGAAAGCGAGAACTCAAACGAAGAGGGAGCAGATGGCAACACAACACCATTCGGGGTGAATCCTCCCTTAATTTTGCGGGCTACATCAGAAAACGACAGCGTACTGTTGGAATGGAACGCCCCGTCAGGCACACCCCCGACGAGTTACACAGCTAAGCGAGCACTTTTAAGCGGCGGGCCGTATATGACTATCGGTATTCTGACAGTTCCTGCGGTCGCGGCAGGCTATACTTGGACTATTGATGACGATACGGCTGTTAACGAAACACCGTACTACTATCTTTAGTTTCCGGTAAGTGACGGTTTCTCATTTCGCTTCTTTTGCCGCCTGTGCGCCATCACGCCCACAGGCAAATGCTCGAATACCGAGCGTTTCACCCGAATCCGCCCCAGCATTTTATTCACTCTACCGCTAAAGTCCGGCAAGACACGTAATTCGTCTGTGATTTCCCCGATGTCTGGCAAAGAAGCATTCGACAAGGCGCGGCGAAAACGCCCCGGCGTCGGCTTGGGATGCTTATCCCAAAAACCGGTCGCTATCGCCTTGCTCGTCGCCGATAAATACAAAGAGATAGACGCCGCCAGCAGACACAGTTCGGGCAACCGGTAGCGCGACTCGTCCGCGTGGACGAACGAGCGGTGTCCCCCTAATATGCGAAAGTTGCTTAAGCAACTTTGCGCGATCTGCTTCCCCGTTTGCGGCAGTTGCTCTATTTTCCACCGGGAGCGGTACAACTCGAAGAGATTTTCCGCCGATTCCTGCAGATCCGTCAGTAAAAGCCACGGATTCTTGTACTTCGGGTCGCGAATAACAACGCAATGGAAGCATAGACTACCGCCCGGCATCACCAAATTATCGAACCAGAGAGCCGTCAGCGTTCTCCCTTGATGGACGAAGGACTCTTCCCGATTCGCGGCAGTCGCCGCTATGACGTTGTCTTTATAAGTGCGTGCGAGGGGGCGCACTACCCGACCCTGACTCGGCTTCCTCCCACGCCCGGTCGTCTTCGGGACTTCCTTCTCCCGTGCCGTAAAGTCAATCGCCCCCCGGATCACGAAACGGGAGATGTTCTCCGCTTCGATGTGTTTTATTTTGACCTGCCTATCCGCGATAAGAACCTCGGTCTTCTGCATCATGCCACGTGCCGCACGGAGCAAGGCGGGAGTGCTTCCCTCGCGTACCAGTCCGCAGAGCACCGGGATACGCCGACGACCGACCACAAGGCAACGAGCCATCATCCCCAACTCGATAGCCGGCAAGGTTTTCCCGGCAACACTTGCGAAATGCCTGGACACACACCCTTTGAGATGAGGGCGATAGAAGCCGACCCAATCGATCAGAAATGGGTGCCATTTGCCTATCGTCAGACAACCAGCCTTGCGTTCGCGTCGAATCAGGAGCGCAAGGCGTTCCAAAAGGCGAATCGCTTTGATTTTACCGCCGCGCAAAGCCGCCTCCGCTCGGCGACACTGTTCGTTGTTCAAGCCGACTTCGCTAAGGGCAGGGAATATCGCGCCACGACTGGTGAGTAATTTTCCGGCGACGATTGTCCAAAGCAAGTGAGCTATGCCTTGATTGGTTCCTATAGGCAAAAAGGCAACAAGTTGGGCAAGAAAAAGGTAAGTTCGGTAAACTGGTTCAGGGCGCGAAAGGTATTTCGCATATGGGTAGGGTTGGCGGAGAGTATGGTAACCCTTTGTACGGCTTCTACCCGTGTCTTGCAAAACCCCTCACTTACCGGAAACTAAA
>JAYULM010000313.1:0-10495 GCA_043763605.1 Armatimonadota bacterium
CTCTCTGACGCGAAGCGTCTACAGCCGAAGGCTCCCAGCGGAACCCTTCAGGGTCCGTCCCGCCGTCCGATTACCGTCCGAAGGGAAACCACCCGCCACGATTTACCCCCCCTCGACCGCCCCCATCATCGCCCGGTGTTCGCGTTGCGACCGGTAAAGCGACTGATAGACCGCGTATTTGGCGTCATGGTAGGCGCGAGTACCGGGGTTCGGATCGATGGTTGTTCCCGACTTGCCCATCGCGCGCATCGCCTCCGTCACCGACGCAAACGCCCCCGACGCGTTCGCGCCGAGGATCGCGGCTCCGAGCAGTACCGATTCCGTTTCGCGCCCGAGGACGACGGGCAGACCGGTAATGTCGGCGTGTTCCTGAAGCCAGAGCGCGTTTTTGGTACCGCCGCCGGTCGCGAGAATTCGGTTGATGGAAAAGCCGTGCCGGTTCAGCGTTTCGATGATTTCCCGCGTCCCGTAGGCGATTGCCTGAACCGTCGCCAGATACAACCGCGCGTCGAAGTCGGACGATATGTCGAGCGGCAATCCATCGACCATGCCGCGCGCTTTCGGGTCGGCGTGCGGTGAGCGGTTGCCGAGATGGTAATCCAGCACGTGCAGGTCGCGGGTCAAATAGGCGGCGTGCGCCAGATCATTATCCACGCGCTGTTGCTCGACGCACTGATTCAGGATCGTATAGATCGTCGTCCCGCGTTCCTCGGCGACATAGGCGAGATCGGCGAACGCGCTGGAATCCTCGATGACATGGTCGATCAGTTGCCCCGCTGCGGACTGCCCGCCCTCGGTGAGCCACATACCGGGCACCATTGCGCCGAAGTACGGTCCCCAGACGCCCTCGATGAATTTCGGCTCGCGCGACGCCGCCATGTGGCAGTTCGACGTTCCGCCGATCAGCGCGATCACGGTTTCGAGTGCCGCCGGATCGACGCCGTCCGTGCCTTCCCACGCCGCGCCGAGCAGACCCAGCCCGCCCGCGTGCGCGTCGATGATCCCTACCGCGACCGCGCAGGAAGTCGTCAAGCCGAAGTGCGCCGCCGCGTCGGGAGTCAGCGTACCGATCCGCTCCCCGAGCGGTCGAATGTCGGTGCCAACCTGTCCGGTTGTCAGCACGTCGCCGATCCCAATGGCGTCGTAGAACGCCGTGTCCCAGCGGTTTTCCTGACCCCGATATCCCCACTTACAAACGTTGGTGCAAAGGGAGCGCACATCCAACCGGGAAGCCTGGTAGGTCAGAAAGTCCGCCAGATCGAGAAATTTGGCGGCGTTCGCCCAGGTTTCGGGAAGGTGCCGCTTGATCCAGAGCAGTTTGGGCGGTTCCATTTCCGGTGAGAACTTGCCGCCGACATAGCGCAACGCCTCATGGTCGCCCGCGTTGATTTCGTCCGCTTCCCGCGTCGCGCGGTGGTCCATCCAGACGATGATGTTTTGCGCGGGGTCGCCGTCCGGCGACACGGTGAGCGGGTTATTCTCACTGTCGAGCGCAACCAGCGAGCAGGTCGCGTCGAATCCGATCCCGGTAATCGCTTCCGGCGGGACGCCGGACTCCCGGACCGCCTCGCGCACGGCGAACCCGACCGCCTCCCAAATATCCGTGCTACTTTGCTCCGCGTATTCCGGCTTGGGACGCCACATCTTAATGGCTTGCGTTGCCATCCCGCGCCGCTCCCCGGTGAGCGAAAAGACGCCCGCCCGCGCGGACCCGGTCCCGACATCGACTCCGACAACAAACTGTTCCATAAAAAATCGCCGCCTTGCAGTTTACTCTGGCTGAGTATAGCCAAAAACAGAGGTTATCATAAGAGATGACTTAGATGTTCTGTCATATGAAAACTCGACAACACTCTCAAAGCCCATCCTCCTCACCAACGGAAGGCACTGTCGACGATTAATTTCCGTCAGGGCAAGCCTTAAAATCCTTGGATGATCACCAACTGGAAGTCACTAATCTCACGTATGATGCATCAATCTCACAGATTTCCCAACCAGAGTTTGGAAAATATTTAAGAATTTGGTATCAGCACGAGCCACTCTCATTTTACAACAGGCTTCTCGAAAAGCTTCTTCCACAATCTGTTTCCGAGTGATTGCCCGGCTTTCTCAACGTAAACGAAAGAAAGATACGCCAAACATAGCGTTGGAATTAAAGCGGCTATAAGAACTACGAGATACATAGTTATAGTTGAGGAGAATAGTTCTACATCGTTAAAATAGTTTCCGACTGCTTTAATTATGGGCTGATGCCATAGATATATGGAATAGCTAAAAACACCAACTGACTCCAGAATTCTCGTTCTCGATTTGGCATCGTTGCGCGGCAGTCGAATGACCTCCTCGATCAGGGCTGCGAAGCCGATGGAGAATAAACTGAACGAAATAATAACGAGATACCGAGTTTGCGTCGCGATCACAGCAGCAACGAGTGCGATGAAAATCCAGGGTCTCCCAAATAATCTTTTGTTTTGTACGAAATATTCGGCGACAAGAGCACCCAATACCCAATCCATCCAGACTATCGGAGTAAGTGCCCATTTTTGCGTGATTGCTGTTGTCGTGTCAAGGCTTCCCGCCGAAAACTTGATTATAACTAATCTGGACAATAGCGAAATAATTACTGTACACCAGAATGCACCATGAATGCCAAAACGATGACGCAAAACAAGTAGGACAGGGTACAGAGCGTAGAACTGCATCTCAACAGCAATGCTCCAGAAAGAGGAATTGATACTAAAAAACGTTTGATTAGAAACATTGTGAAGGAATAAAGCATGTAAAACAAAGGAAATGACGCCTCGATCCCAAAAAGCGAAGACGATCAGGGCGACAACATATGCTGGATAAACCCGCCAGAAGCGCCGCCAGTAGAAATGCAGGACATCGAACTTCCTTTCGCTTTGGAGAAAAGAAAGATGAATCACGAATCCACTTAATACAAAAAACAGTGGCACCCCCGCCCAACCCAGTGTAAACGGATAGAAGTATAGGAAGTTATTGTCCCGAGCAGCAGTAAAATCCCTGAACGTGTTTCCCCATAAAAGGTGATCCGCACCAAACACATGTAGCCCATGATAGAGCACTACAGCAATAATCGCCCAAGCACGCAACAGATCGAGTTGCGGCAAATGACGAGTTTTGGCTTCGTTTAATTGATGCGGCGCAATTGACATACTTGTAGATTACGGAGGTGCCAGGCTTATTCCTTTACCAGAAATCCGCTTAAAGTAGGTCTGTTCGCGAACTCAGGATTAGTTCTACGCGAATGAGCCTCTTGCAATAATCGGTATTGTGATCCAAATCGGCACCGACCCATTGAGTTTATGCCACGCTCGTTGCGAAAATTTGGTGGATAACAACGATTCTCGCTCTGTCGCTCTATTTTTGCAAGAGGCTCAATAATATAAAACGTATTCTCAGGGAACGACTTATGCGGCGGGAGAAATGATGATGTACCGATCCGGTTCCAGACCTTCGCTGTACGTCTGTACGCCGTGCATTTCGGCGACGACGTTATGGATGATCCGGCGTTCCATCGGAGTAAGTGGGTCGAGGACGGCTTCCTGTCCCGTGGCGAGAACCTGCTCGGCGAGATCGGTGGCGAGTTTGACCAGCGTCGCCTCGCGCTTTTTGCGGAAATCGTCGGCGTCGAAGAGGATGCGCAGGCGCGCGTTGCCGCGCCGGTTGATCACCTGTCCCGCGATGAAGCCGAGGGCGTCGAGGATCTGCCCGTTCCTGCCGACCATGCGCGCGGCGTCGGGACCGTCGAACGCGATAACGATACCTTCCGGCTCATCCTCCGCGACACGCACCGTTAATTCGAGAGCGGGAGTGGCGGCGGAAGCGACTCCCTCGGCGAACTGGATCGCCTTTTCCTTCACCGCCTGAATATCGTTATTTAAGTTAGCCATGCTATCGGCTATTATGACGTTTTTCTGGAGACTTCGCCAATCGGGTTAGTGGTCAGTGGACGGTGAACAGTGGGCAGTAAGAATCGGACGGCGAGCCGCATCTTCCGAACTGTCCACTGACCACTGTCCACTGACCACTATTTCTTCCGATTCTTCGGCGAGATCAGGCGCGGGTTCGGTACCAGCGGACCCGAGGTGGTCGCCGGTGCCGTCGCCGTGACATTTACCGCATCTACCGGGTTTCCGCCCGCGTCCAGAACCAGCGGGGCAAGTTTCGGGAGTTGCCGGTTGATGATCCACTGCTGACCGAGCGTCAGGATGTTCGACATGAACCAGTACAACACGAATGCCGATGCCCATTGCCCGTTCCACATCACGAAAAAGAACATCAGCGGCATCGTGATCGCCATCTGTTTCTGGGTTTCGATGGCTTGCGGGTCCGCCGACGATTGCGGCGTGAAACGCATCTGGAAATACATCGAGGCCACATACGCCAGCATCAGGATCATGTCCGACTCGGCGAGGTTGGGCGCGACGGCTCCCGCGAACGGCGCGGGCCATTTCTGAGACGCCATTCCCAGTTTCGCGTTGATCCACAGGAAATGGTGGCTGGTGAAGTGGAACTGGTAGTGTGCGATGACCTGATACATGAGCAGGGTGATGGGCCACTGCGCGAGTGCCGGGAGACAACCGGCGAGCGGGTTGATGCCGTGTTTCTTGTTGAACTCCTGCACCTTCTCGTTGGAGAGCATCATGTCATCTTTGTACTTCTCTTGGATCTTCTTCATCTCCGGCATGAACCGCTTCATTTCGTTCGACTGAACCAGCACCATCTTTCGCAGGGGCCAAGTCAGAAGCGTCACCGCGACGGCGACGATAAAAAGAGCCAGCACGGCATTGTTGCCCGCGATCTTCATCAGGGCGTCCATCACCATATAGAAATATGATTTTTGGTTCTGATTGTCCAGTTCGTGTGTGATCTGCTCGTACAGCGTCACTGCGTCCTGCGGGAGCGTGGACGTGCCGAGGCTACCGACCGGGTCCGTTTTGAGACCCGCTTTGAGGAGGGTATAGGCTTGATGCTTCTGGTCGAGTTTGTCGGACGCGATCCGCGCCGCCTCCATCGTCGCCGAAAGTCCGGTCGCCGTGTTTTTGTACTTATTCGCCGCGACAGTGTAGTATGTCACCGCGTCCGTATAGATCTTTTTTGCTTCTTCCTTGCTTCCGGCTTTCATGGCATCGTCGGCGACTTTCACCTTCGACGCGCCATCTTTCAAGGCTTGTTCCGGGTTCGCGCTGACCGGGATCTGTGCCCCCAGCGGCGTGCCGGGCGCGCAGCCGACGACGCCGGTAAGGGCGACGACGAACAGAAGGAGTAGCGCGACAAGGCGGGCGGTGGTGAATCGCGGCGGGGTCTTGTCAGTTTGCGACGTGGTTTGCAGATTCAAAAGCATCTCCAGACGAACTTTCCATTAGGGCAGATTTTGGCAGTTCCGGAACGGGATCGTAACCGCCGGGATGAAACGGGTGACAGCGTCCGACGCGGCAGACGCCGAGCCATAGCCCGCGCGGTGCCCCGTGGCGAATAATCGCCTGTGCCGTGTATTCGGAGCAGGTAGGAGTGAACCGGCAAACCGGGGGGCGGAACGGCGCGGTCTTCTGGTAGATGCGTATGCACCCGACAAAAAAACGCCCGGTCCATTCTCCGATTCGGTTCACGTTTCGGTTTCCGTATCCTTCCCGTTTCTTTCAGACACCGGACGCGCGGCGGCGGTTGCACGGAGAACGCCTCCGCGCCGCCCGAGTTCCCGCACCGCATTTTCCAGTTCCGTGTAAGAGGCGCGCACGGATTCGCTCCGCGCAACGAAAACGGCGTCAAAGCCCTGCCGCCACGCTTCCCCATCGTCCGGGTTTCCCACGAGCCGACAGATTTCGCGTAGCCGCCGCTTGACACCGTTACGGTCATGCGCCTTGCCTACTTTTTTAGATACGGAAAAACCGAACCGCCGCGTTTCCGCGTCCGCGCTTTCTTTTGGGTGCCACCGCACATGGAGCACTAAAAGCGGGTTCGCCCACGACTTTTTGCGTCCATAAACGGCGGCAAAGTCACGTCGTCGGGCGAGGCGATTCGGTTTCGGAAGCATGTAATGATTAGTGGTTAGTGATCAGTGGTCAGTGAGTAGTGCCGGAGGGACTCGCGGTAGCCGCTGACTCCTCCACATTCTGACCACTGATCACTAACCACTGACCACTAACTAATGCTTGTAGGCGACGACGGTCAGGATGTGCCGACCGCGGTTGCGGCGGCGGCGCAGGACGTTCTGTCCGTCCAGGGTTTGCATCCGTTGTCGGAAGCCGTGTACGCGCAGGCGGCGTCGGTTTTTAGGTTGCCAAGTACGTTTCATAAATCAGTCAAACTCCTCAAAATGTCCGGGTCACTATACCACGCGCTTTCGCCGGTCGCAACGCTTGCGCTTTCTCCGTTTGGAGAGGTACAGTACGACTATTATGGCAGGCACGAATCCCTATATTACCGCACAAGAATACGAGAAACCAAATTTCCCGTATCAGATTACGATTATTCACGAAGGCGACCCCCACGTATTCACCGTTGACCCCAAAGATCTACCTTACGAACGTTCCGGTTTGATCGGCTCGATCCTCGATATTTGTGAGGGACACGATATTCCCCTCGAACACACCTGCGGCGGAGTTCTGGCTTGCTCCACATGCCACGTGATCGTGCGCGAAGGACTGGATACCTGCAACGAGGCGAATGACGAGGAGTTGGATCAGTTGGAGGAGGCACCGGGCATCACGATCAAGTCGCGCCTCGGTTGCCAGTGCGTCCCGAACGGCACGAAGCCGGTCGTGATAGAAATCCCGAACTGGAACCGCAACGCGGTGAAAGAAACGCCGCATTAGCAACGACGACGGAAAAGGAGGTCGTACCCATGTCCGCGATTCTGGAGCCGCCGCGCAAGGAAAACGAGGTCGGCAAAAGCGAAATTCACTACCCGGAGAGTGACGGCAAACCGATAGCGGATAACATGACCCAACACCGCTGGATGTCGCTGATCTTCGGCAATCTGGAGCGGCTGTATAAGGACGATCCAAACGTTCTGATTTGCACGGATCTGCTCTGGTATCCTGTGCAGGGCGACCGCGATTTCAGTTTAGCCCCGGACATTATAGCGGTATTCGGGCGTCCGAAATGGGAGCGACGTTCCTACAAGCAATGGGAGGAAGGCGGGATCGCCCCACAGGTCGTGTTCGAGATCGTCTCCGAGAGCAATTCGATCCACGAGATGTTCACGAAAGTCGCGCACTTTGGGGCGCATGGCGTCGAGGAGTGTTACCTCTACGACCCGGATTCCGGGGGGTTGGTCGCGATCACGTTCGCGGGCGGAAAAATGGCTGTCGTCCCCGTGCAATACGAGTGGACGAGTCCGCGACTCGGAGTGCGGTTCGTGCCGCAAGAACGCGCCGACATGGAAATCTATTTCGCGGACGGCTCCCCTTTCCTGTCGAATAAGGAGTTGGATGCGCTTCTCATTTATCGCACCGAGGAGCGGGACAGGGCGTTGGAACGCGCGAACAGCGAACGCGAACGCGCCGAAAAAGCCGAGGCGGAGATCAAGTTGCGATCCCTTCTGGCGGGGCGGGACGCGGGCGGCGGGACTGTTGCCTGAGCAATATGAACGCGGGTTAAAACCCACGCCTGTGGTCGTCTTCGACGCCGAACGTCCTTCGGACGTGGGTAAATCACGCCCGCTTTCGTGCCGTCCAGAGGACGTTCGGCGTCGAAGACGACCACAGCCGTGGGTTTTAACCCGCGTTTAGATTGGGTGGCCGGCTCTATTCCGCCTCATCTCGCCGTACTGTGGCGAGACGTTCCTCATGGCGGTTTTTCGCGCGGTCTCGCTTCGTGTAGCGTCCTTTCTGGTCGGCGTGGACGCCCGCGCCACCCCGGTATCGTGCCGCGCGGAACAGGGCACTCGGCGTATGCTTTAGCAGTTCGCGCAAGGACAGTGTCGGGATTGTTATTTTCTTCATCGGTTGCTCTCCTGTCGCCATCGGGGCGGAATTAAAATCGGCAGGGCGGGAGTCGAACCCGCACGGACTCGCGTCCACAGCCGTCTCAGGACTGCTCGTCTACCAGTTGCGACACCTGCCGGTGCGCTACGCCGCGAAAACGTTACCGCTTTTCGGGCAACCGTGTTGCTTTACGCGGCGATACTCTCTCGCGGATTCGAACCGCGACTAATTCCATCTTAAGCGGAATGCCTCTACCGATTGGGCTAAGAGAGCGAGAAAAGAGATACCGCAGGCGGGATTCGAACCCGCAACCTTCATGTGCTGAACATGACGACGCTACCAGTTAGTCTACTGCGGCACAAAAAAAGAGACCCCGACTTCTCCTTACACAGGAGGAGTCGGGGTCTCGAAAATCGGTCTGTTGGACGACGTTACGAAACGACCACTCCCTCCCGTGTAAGGAGAAGTGTTAAGCCCAGCAACAGGTTTTTGTTCACGATAGCCATTTGGTTCTTTATCGTTTCCGGGCAACGTTTCGCTAAACAGATCTCCGTCAGATTTTCGCGGTTGTGTGCCCGAACGTTATTGTTGGTATATCTGTCCCAAATCGACAAAAGTATGGCGCGATAGTGCAAAGACGAACAACGTCGCCACGGGTTATAATAACGCCAATCTTGTCCCGAGGAGACAAATTTTATGCTGACGAATGATCAAAAGGCGTTCTACGCCGAGAACGGTTACATTGTGGTGCGCGGCTTGCTCTCGCCGGAGGAGGCGGAAGGCTTCCGCGCCGAAACACAGGCACTGATGGAACGGATCTCGCAGTACCGAAACATCGACGCGACCTGGGCGAGTGCGAAAGCAATGACCGAGAAGAAGACGGTTCTGCAACACTGCCACGACGTGCAGTTCCAATCCGCCGCGTTCGCGCGTTTGATCGTGGACGAGCGGCTCACCGGCGTCGCCGCCGACATCATCGGACCGAACGTTCAACTGCACCACACCAAAAGTTTCGTCAAGCCGCCCGAAAAAGGCTCGCCGTTCCCGCTCCACCAGGACGCGCCGTTCTTCCCGCACGATAACCACTCGATGATCGCCGCGATCCTGCATTTCGACGATGCCCCGCTGGAAAAAGGGTGCGTGTGCGTCGTACCCGGTTCGCACAAACGCGGTATTCTGCCGCACATCGGCGAAGGTAGCTGGCACCTCGATCCGAAGGAATACCCGCTCTCCGAGGCGATCCCGCTCCCGGCGAAAGCGGGCGACGTGGTGTTCTTCTCCTACCTGACGATCCACGGTTCGGGCGTGAACGAGTCGAACGAGGCGCGCACCACGCTCCTGATCCAGATGCGCGATCCGCTCGACCCGCCGACGATACGCACCCACGAGTCGCGCGGGCAGGGCATGATGCTACGCGGCATGGACCCGTCCTGCGGCAACACCAAGCCGAGTAGCGAGACGACGGGCGCAACTCCTGCGATGGGCATGGGCGGCGGCGCGATGATGGGCGGTGCGATGGGTATGGGTGGCAAGGGATAGCAAAAAAGCCGGGTAAATATCCGTGCTGCAACCTTGAGTCATGGTGCCGTGTCCCTGTACACATGAGTGAGAAGCGAAGCGTCGTCGTCACGGGCGCGTCCACGGGTATTGGCTGGGCGATCACCGAAGTTCTGATCGCGCGCGGGATTTCGGTGTTCGCCAGCGTCCGCCGGGACGCGGATGCCATCCGGTTGCGGGACGAGTTCGGCGAGAACGTCGTCCCGCTGTTGTTCGATGTGACGGACGAAACCGCTGTTCGGAGCGCGGCGTGCCAGGTGGCGGACGCGATAGAGGACACAACCCTTCTCGGTCTGGTCAACAACGCGGGCATCGCGGTTCCCGGTCCCCTGATCGACCAGCCCATCGCCGATTTCCGCCGCCAGATAGAAGTCAACCTGACCGGGCAACTCGTCGTCACGCAGGCGTTCGCCCCGCTCCTCGGCTCCGATAAAACGCGGCGCGGAAGCCCGGGGCGGATCGTGAACATGGGTTCGGTCAGCGGGCGCATCGCGGCACCGTTTATCGGCGGCTACGCGGCGTCGAAACACGCCCTCGAAGGGTTGTCGGAAGGCCTGCGCCGCGAACTGATGCTCTACGGGATCGACGTTATTGTCATTGCCCCCGGCGTCGTAAAAACGCCGATCTGGGACAAAGCGGAACAGGTAGACCTGTCCACGTATGAAGCGTCGGACTTCCTGCCGATCATGCGCCGGTTCAACGAATATGTGGTCGCCGAGGGGCGCAAAGGGCTACCGGCGGCGCGTGTCGCAGAGGTGACGTACCATGCTCTGACCACGCGCCACCCCAAAACGCGCTACGCTCTGGTCCCGAACCTGCTCACGGACTGGATTCTGCCCAACCTGCTTCCCCGCCGCGCACTGGATAACCTGTTCGCACGGAGCCTCGGGTTGTCGCGTGTCGGGGAACTCCGTTCCTCCGGTGGAAGCGAAACGCTTGGTAATCCTGCGGATTAAAGATTTCGTTCGGTTCGCGGTGTCACGTCC
>JAYULM010000314.1:0-2950 GCA_043763605.1 Armatimonadota bacterium
GCGAGACGCTTCCCAAACCCGAAGGGTTCCCGCTCGCAGAGCGTCCGCCGAAGGCGCATAGCGGAACGGTTCACCGTCCGAAACACCCAACACCCAACACCAAATACCTAACACCTCCTCGCAGTCCCGCCTGAGAGACTCGAACCCCCGACCTTGCCCTTAGGACGGGCCTGCTCTATCCACTGAGCTAAGGCGGGTTGAGGAAACCGCTCGTGCGGATTTTTCCAGAAGCCGTGTCATGCTACCGCGCGCACTCCGTGTTGTCAAGCCGTTGCAACCTTCCCATACGAACCATCGCTTCCGGTTTTCAGGAGGCGCGAAGCGGGTACAACGGGATGGCGTTTGCCTGGGCATCGCTCGAATTAGAATCGGACTTAGAAACGGCGGTTACGCAAACTTATGTTAAGCATTCCGGAGACCAACGCGGGACGGGTTTTGTATGAAAAGGACATTGAACTTCGTACTTTTTATTCCTATTCTGATGGGAAACTGACTTCCCCACTCCACCCGTCGGCTAACCCCGAACCAGTCGCGGAGTTTGTACACGATTCGTTTCGCGCTCTGATTCTGAATCCGCGTTTTACCTGCGTCGCGGCGAAATCGGCGTTTAATAAAGATAACTATCGGTTCGGGTCATACCGGGAAAACCTGGCGTCACCGGAAGCGACCGCGCAACTCGCCCGGGACCTGTACCTTTTCGTCAACGATCAGCAGCGGCTCCGCGAGAACGGATTTTTCACATTCGTCGCCGCGTTCACGGGACCGTCGGGACTGAACGAGGACGCCTTCGAGGGTTTGCTCTGGTCGCAACTGCAACAACTGCACAACGCCGACGCGACCGTCTCGCGGTGGGACGAAACGGTCAGCGCGGACCCGGACAGCCCGCATTTCGAGTGGAGTTTCGGCGAGCAGGCGTTTTTCGTGGTCGGATTACACCCGGCGAGCAGCCGCTTCACGCGCCGCTTCCCGTTCCCGACGCTGGTTTTCAACGCCCATTTCCAGTTCGAGCAGTTGCGTGAAGCCGGTAAGTACGAGCGGATGCAGGACGTAATGCGCGCGCGCGACACCGACTTGCAAGGAAACATCAACCCGAACCTCGCGGATTTCGGCGATTCCAGCGACGCGCGGCAATACTCCGGGCGCGAGGTCGAAGGCGACTGGCGGTGCCCGTTCCACGCGAAAATCGGGTCCGCGCTCGACGAACCGGAAACGGACGCGCAGGGCAGGATCGTATGAGCGGTAAGACACTCGAAGGACACATTCCGCCGCAGTCGGGAACCGCGTTTTTGCTGAAAGCAGGGCAAACGCTTCGCGTAACCGATCCCCGAGGAGAGCAGGTATCCGACCTGATGGCGTTCGCCGCAAACGAATCAGGCGACGGGGTTGCCCGCCCGCTGGAATGGTTGTCGTCAGGGCGGTCGCTCGACTATGCCGAGACGATTTACCTTACTACCGGGCATATGCTGTATTCCCAGAACAGCCGACCGCTCCTGACCATTACGGCGGACACCTGCGGGCGACACGATTTTCTGCTTACGCCCTGTTCGCCGGAAACGTTCGCGATCATCTACAGGAACACCAACTACCACCCGTCCTGCTTCGAGAACCTCTGGCGCAACCTCGCGCCGTTCGACGTCGCGCCGCACGAGATCCCGACCTCGTTTAATGTGTTCATGAATGTGACGGTCGACGGGACCACGGGCAAATTAGCAGTTCTTCCGCCGACATCGAAAGCGGGCGATTATATCGAACTGCGCGCGGAGATCGATTTGGTGATTGGATTGACGGCTTGTTCCGCCGAAATGAGCAACAATTACGCGTTCAAGCCGATTGATTACACCATCCAAGAAGATGAACCGATGCCATTTGAGTGACTGCCTCTGGGCGCATCGGGCGATATAGTAATGTCGTGGAACTGCACCAATTAGAAGCATTCACTGCTGTCGCCCGTGAATGCTCTTTCACGCGTGCCGCGCAACGGCTTCATCTGACGCAATCGACGGTCACGCGCGCCGTAGCGGGACTCGAAACGGAGTTGCGCACCCGGCTGTTCGACCGGTTGGGGCGCACGGTGCAACTGACACCGTCCGGCGAAACACTGCTCCGATATGCCGAACGGGTACTCCAACTCACGCGTGAAGCCGAAGCAGCCGTGACGGATGTTGAGGCGGGATCGGCGGGTCGCCTTTCGGTTGGGGCGAGCAGTACACTTGCGACGTATCTCCTGCCTCCCCTGCTTGCCCGGTTTCGACAGGCGCACCCGGCGGTGGAGATCGCAATACATACCGGCATTTCGGCGCGCATCCGAACGCGGGTCTGGAACGGTGCCGCCGATATCGGGCTGGTGACAACGGCACCGGGCGAGGAATCCTCTGGTACCGCCGATTCCGCGATGACGTCCGTGCCGCTTTCCGGACTCGAAACCTGCGTCGTTCTGCCCCCTGCGCACCTGCTTGCCGCGCGCGAATCCCTCGACACGGCGACGCTTCTTTCAGGCGAGTTGCCGCTCCTGCTGATGGAAACGGGCACCAACTTGCGCGGATATGCGGAGGCCGTGTTTGGCACCGGCATAAACCCGGCAATGGAACTCGACAATGTGGAAACCATCAAGCGGATGATCGCAGCCGGTTTGGGATTTTCGCTGTTGCCCGGTCTCGCGGTGCGCACCGAAGTAGCCACCGGAACCCTCGCCACGGTGCCGCTCGACACCGTCCCCCGCCCTCCCGACCGCCGGATCGAACTGATTTACCGCCGCGACAAATATCTGACCGCCGCCCTGCGCCGCTTTATCGCGCTTTTACAAGCCGGAGTTAGGGAGTAGAGTTTAGTGAGTAGTTTTCCGGGTCGGACGGCAAGCCGTTCCGCTGTGCGCCTTCGGCGGACGCTCTGCGAGCGGAGAGACCAGCGACGTGGTGCTTCCCAAGCCCGAAGGGTTCCCGCCGCAGGCGCA
>JAYULM010000315.1:0-2949 GCA_043763605.1 Armatimonadota bacterium
AAGTTCACGCACCTGTGTGTGCGCGACATGCCCCGTTCCGGCACCCCGCAAGAACTCTTGGAAAAGTTCGGCATCGACAGCGCGGCAATTGTCGCGGCGTTTAAAGCGGGGATATAGGCGCGGTCGGTAGCAAAAACGGGGGCGTACGCATCGATGCGTACACCCCCGTTTTTTCCACCCCCAGTTTAGGACTATCTCAGTCGCGCGTGACGACGCCGCAAATCAGGCGCGCCCCGGACCCGCCGTCCGGGTCGGTGCGCTGATCGTCGGAGTTTGCGTGGATGATCAGCGCGCTACCATCGCTATCGAACAGGGAGTTCGCGCCGCCAAACAGCGTTACGCGGTTCGTGGTCAGCTCGAAGACCGCCTCCGGGTCCGTTCCGATGTTCAGACTCGGCAGGTCCCCCGCGTGCGGTCCATCCCCCTTCCCGATGCCATGCTTCTTGTTGCCGGGGTTGAAATGCGCGCCCGCCGTGGCGAAAGGCGGGTTAGCATTCGGGTCGGCGCGTCCCACTTCGTGCAGATGCATCCCGTGCGGTCCAGGCGTCAGACCGGCAACCTGGACGCGGATCGTGACGGGGTCGGATGGGGCATTCTGTAAAAAGAAAGCGTTCCCCACGCTCCGACCGGACGTATCGATGAGCGTGGCACGCGCGGTCAGTCCGCGAGCGTTGTCGCCATCGTCGTTGCCGCCACCGCCGCACCCCGCGAGGGTACCGACCAGGGCAAATGCGAACAATGCCGCGCCGAATCGTGACGCGGTCCGTATCGGGCGAAAAATTTTCATGCGAAGTCCTCCCCTGCTTCGGGGTTTTCTGTTTACGATTGGTTGAGCCGAAACGATTCGGGTCTTCAGATAGATACCGAAATAGTCGTCCGGCGAAACGTTCGGCGTGTCGCGGCGGGCGGAACACACCTTTTTCGCGCCTCTTCTCCGGGTACTTCGTATCACTTCCACCCATACGCAAATGGGTCTATGGACTCACGCCGCCTCCGAGTCGTGCGGTTACAATGAGCGTGTTACGAGGAAAGAAAGGGAGAATCACTTGGAACAACCGTCACTGTATCAGGACTCGGACGACTGGGTCGCGTTTACACAGATCAGTTTCGCGATCTCGATGATAGCGATGGTCGTCGGCGTTTACTGACTGCCGGTCGAAACGTGGGTGCGCGGGTACCTGGCGATTGGCTTGTTTTTTTCCGTCAGTTCGACCATCGTACTGTCGAAAACGATGTGTGACCGCCACGAAGCGCGCAAAATCGTGAACAAAATCCAGGAAGTAAAGACCGAGCGCATGCTCAAGGATTTCGAACTGCCCCGGTAGTCGGCGGGGCGTCCTCCGCGATTTCGTCCTCGAATGCGACGCGCAGTGCCGCGTACCGTTCATCCTCCCGCGCCTCCTGCCATTTCGCGTAAAAGATCCGCGCCGACTCCGCCTTGACCGGGTCTTCCGGCGAACGCGGGAGTTCGGCGCGACCGTGCGCCCCGCTCTGCCCCTTTTTATCGTCCGGCACGGGTCCATCGTACTTTTTGCCGCCTTTGTGGTTCGCGTAGCGGCGCGAGCGCGTGTACCCCATCTGCAGGAACTTGCGCGCCATGTCCGCCCCCACAAAATCGCCGCGATCCATATACTCGCAAAACAGCGCGTAGATCTTCTCACTCGATTCCCGCGCGACATCCGGCGTCGCGAACCGCCAGAACGGCAGGATCTCGCTCTTATACGGTTCCACGAGTAACACCCCCTGCTCCCCCTTGCCGACGCGGTACAGTTCGGGGTGCTCCCGGAAGTCCGTCGCCCGAAAATCCAGACCGTAGGGAAAATCACCGTTCTTCATGATCTGTTCTTACCCCGTTGTGAGAAATTTGACAGCAGGGCGCGGAGCGCAACGTGGCATATATATTCTGATCACAATCGTTCGGTCCCGCATCATTGGAGTTGACAAAAAAGTGAACCAGAAGACCATCCCCATCACCCGCTTAGCCATCGAATACGGCTCTGCCTACCCCAAATCCCCGGAAAGCGACTGGATACGCGAGGTCGTCCTGTCCATGATCGGTATCTGGTCGTGGCGCGGCAGGATCAAGTGCGAGGACGCGATGCTCTACCTGTCCTACCTGGAAGACGAGCACCGGGTGAGCGGCGAACGCAAACGGCAACTCAACTGGCTCCGTGACGCCATACAAAAAGGCAGTAGAGAATAGGGAGTAGGGAGTAGTTCCGGTGGGATGTACGCGGGAAATATGTCGCCGCAGTATCCCACTATTCCCTATTCTCCACCGTCTGCCCTACTCCTTGCGGAGTTTGGCGAGCAGGGAATCTACCTCGCGAAACGTGCCAGACTTATCGTAATTCAGTTCGCCTTCCCAGCGCCCGCGCACCACGCCCTTTTTGTCGATCAGGATCGTCGTGGGCCAGAACTCGATGTTGTATGCGTCCCAGTTTTTCCGGTCGTTATCGACGAGTACCGGGACGTTCAAGCCGTGCGCGGTCGCGTAATCGTGCGACACCTTGACGGGTCGCTCGTTCCCGAACTCCGGGGTATGCACCGTAACCACCGAAAAATCGTCGCTTTTGGCGGCTTGCTTCGCCCAGCCCGCCCAGTACGGCACGGTGCGCTGGCAGTTGATACAGCGCGTCGTCCAGAACGAAAGCAGGACGACCTTCCCTTTCAGACTGGCAAGCGTGGTCGGCTTGCCGACCGACCAGGTGCTGCCCTGAAGCGCGGGAGCCTTCGTGCCGATATTTCCTGGCGGTGCCGCGTTCGCGCCGGAGACGGTTACACCGAGCGTTGCCAGGGCGATTCCGGCGACGGTCGCCGCCGCCTTCGCGCCGTTCAAAAAAGATGCAATATAGAGCCTCTTTCAAAAATAGGGATTGGAAAATTGAAGGCAATTGGCGTTCAGTATCGAAAAGGAGAATGTGAAAAACCAAAACGAATCGAACGCCA
>JAYULM010000316.1:0-10451 GCA_043763605.1 Armatimonadota bacterium
GAAGCACTAAACAGAAACGAGCACCGCAGGTACAACGATCCAACGTCCGGTTGGCGCCGTCCGCGTAGGACAGAAAAAGAAAGGGAATTTGAGTAGGGACGGAGAAGAAACAGACGCGTATGAAGATATTAGTCACGGGTGCGGGCGGGATGCTCGGCACCGATGTTTGTGAGGAACTGGCGGGGCGGGGACATCACGTCGTCAAGACCGGGCGCGGAGGGCGGGACGGGTTCGTCTCGCTCGACATCACCGACACGCGTGAGACCGTCGAAGCGGTGCGGCGCGAAGCCCCCGATGCCATCGTTCATTGCGCGGCGTGGACCGATGTGGACGGCGCGGAACGTACCCCCGACCCGGCGTACCGCGTCAACGCGCTGGGATCGTGGAACCTTGCGCACGCGGCGGGCGAGGTAGGGGCGTGGCTGATCGCGGTGTCCACGGACTTTGTTTTCGACGGAAAAAAAAGCACGCCGTACACCGAGTTCGATGCCACCAACCCGCTCGGCGCGTACGGTGCGAGCAAGGAAGCCGGGGAAGTGCTGATCCGCGAAACGTTGCCGGGGCGACACATGATCGCCCGCACCTCGTGGCTGTTCGGGGTACACGGGAAAAACTTCCCGTACACGATCCGCCGTCTGGCGGAAAAACTGCCCGAAGTGCCGGTGGTTTCGGATCAAGTCGGTTCGCCGACCCACACCCGCGACCTGGCGCGGAAATTGGCGGACCTCGCCGAAGATCCGCTCCCGGGCACGTATCACATCGCGAGTGCCGGACAGTGTTCGTGGTTCGAGTTTGCGCAGGCGATTGTCGCGGCGAGCGGCTACGATACGCCGGTGGTACCGATCACCGCGCAGACCTACGCTGAGCGGTTCAACTCGCCGACGAACCGCCCCACGTACTCGGTCATGGACCGCCTCGCCTTGCGGATGCGCGGCATGGATGATCTGCCGCACTGGCGCGATGCGTTAGCCAACTTCATGGGGCGAATACAAGGGGATAAAAAAGTTTCCTAATTGCCCTGGGCGTTCGCACAGCCCTACTTCTTGCCCTTGAACCAGCCGATGAACCCTGTACCGCGCGGCGAAGGCGGCGGAGTCGCCGCGACAGGCGTATCGTCGCCCGGGGCACGGGGCAGTGTGTCTGTGCCGGACGCGGCGCGGCGCAAATAACGAGTGGTGGCTTCGGCGAACAGGGTTTCCTGCTCCGTGCTGAACAGCGGATATTCGCGGCGCAGATACTCCAGTAGCGACTGTACCTGTGTCATCCCCTGTGCCGCCATCGTGCCCAGTGCGGCAATCGCGTCGCGCCGCAGTGCCTGACGCTCCAGATCGGGAGCCGTCCCGTTCGAGTATAGGGCTTCCGCCAATTTTTTCAGCGGTTCCGGGACGATCTCATCCTCCTGCGCGTGCTTCGCTTCCAGATACAGCCGCGCATCGCGAGAAACCTGTGAGAACGCTCCGGCGATCTCCGGCGTGAGGTTGGGAAGGCGTCCTCCGAGGGCGGCGAGGGCACGTACCGTCTTGATCTGTTCTTCCCCGGCTAACTCCTTTGCCCGGAGCAACATCCGCTTCGCCGCGCGTTCGCACTGTTTGGTCGGGTCTTCTTCGCCCGGGGACGGCAGGACCGCCATCATGCGGCGTGCGGTGCGTTCCGCCTCGACGCCGTTATCCATACGCAAATGCAGGACCAACAGGCGCAGTAGCGCGTCGAAGTCGGCGTAATCCTCGGTATCGTCGTTCGCGACCGCTTTTTCCAGCGAAAAGATAGCCGCGCCGAACTGCCCCGACTTTTCGTACAGCCGCGCGAGGAGCATGTGTGCGTCGTGGTAGTGCGGATTCAGGCGGATCGCCGTGCCGACGACCTTTTCCGCGTCGTCGTACCGTTGCTGGACGAACAAGCACCGGGCGAAGCGGTAGTGCAACGTTTCGTCGTGGGGGTGCTCTTCCAGCAATCGGCGGTACTGTCGCTCCGCCCCCGCGTAGTCATTCAGGCGGGTCAGGACATGGGCGAGCAGGATACGCGGGCGGGGAGCGTCCGGGGCGAGGGCGACGGCGGCTTTAAGCAGACCGAACGCCTTCTGCGGGTCGCGTTCGGCGGCGGCGGCTGCCTGGTCGGACAGCACTTCGACGCGGCGTCCCGCATCGCGCAACTGGTCATACTCGCGGCGACGGCGCGGGTCGGCAAGGACACTACCCGCCCTCTGGAAACGGTGGTAGGTGTCGGGGTCATTTTCCGGGCGAACCTGCCGGACGAGGCGGTAGTAGGCGCGTTTGATCTCCTCGGCGGTCGCTGTTTCCGCGACGCCTAAGATGGTGTAAAAATTGTCTCCCTGAATCGAACCGTTCATGCCCATGCTTGCTATCAACGCTGTGCTACTTCCTTGATTCATGCGTCCGTCACACGAGTATGTTCACCCTCGTGCCGGTGTTGCTTTGTTGGACAGTAGGTACCGGTCAATTTGTTTCTGCAAATACGGTGCCAGACCTGTCCGTTCACCGGATATTTTTTATTCGCCCGGCAACACGGTGCAGACCGGGCGGCGCGTTCGGGAGAGAGGGCGGATCCGCGACGATGATCGGTGCTGGGAAGGGCGGCGTAGCGGCGTCTGCCTTTAGTATCGGCGATCCGGGCATACGACTGCAGGGTGCGCCGAAAAGACAGGTATTTGTACTGTATTCACACAAGTCGTCGTCACGGAGGCGGACCTTTTCCCGAACGTCCGAGGCGCGAGGCTTCGTTGCGAAGTCGTGTTTCCATTTCCCGCGGTAGGTCGAGTAAGAGCGGCATGATACACGGTTCCCCAATTGATTTTATCATCCCGACTTTCGCGTAGACGCTACAAGAAATGCTCCCGAACGAGCGGCTCACCGATGCACAGGTCGCGCCCCCGATGTCAATTCTGCGCCTCCCAAACAACAAAATCGAACAAAACCGCGCACCCGATACACTAACACACCGAATGAAAGCACTGTTACCCGTACTATTGGAAGCGCGCTTGCGGGAACGGCTACGCGGGAACGACCGCGCCGCGTTCGAGAGCGTCGTGAGGGACCGGTATGTCGCCGTTTACCGCCAACTCTACTACCTGACGGGCGGCGACGAAAGCCGGGCGGCGGACCTGACGCAGGAAACCTTCGTCGCGGCGTGGCAATCGCTCGCATCGTTCGACGGGCGTTCGGCTATCGGCACGTGGCTACACACTATCGCGGTGCGTGTCTGGTACCGGGCGGCGCGTGAGCAGAAACGTCACGCGGACACGGTTCCCCTCGCCGACGCGCTTTCCGAACTTCTCGCCGATACGCGCGCCATCGACCCCGCGCGAAGTGCCACCGCCGGGTCCGCGCGGGTGACACTGGAAAACGCCGTCCGCGCCCTGCCGCCCGCATACCGCGATGCCGTGATCCTGTTTTACCGTGAAGAGATGCGCTACCGCGAGATCGCCGATACCGAGGGGATCGCCATCGGGACCGTCAAATCCCGCCTGTCCACCGCCCTGAAACTCCTGCGCGAACGCCTCGCCGACCGAAAGGAAGAATTGCTATGAACCGAAACGATTCCCCGAAACCGCCCGACGATTTACTGGCGCGTTGCCTCGCCACTATCCCGGAAACGGCAACCCTGAAACCTGTCGCGCCGCGCCTCTCCCCTGACGCGGGGAGTCGCAGACGCCTCACCTGGCTGGTAGCCGCCGCCACAGTCCCCGTCGTCACCGTTTTGGCTATCTTGCCCGCCAAGATTTGGAGTGAGAACCGTGGCATCGAACAGCCCCGAGCGGAAAGTGGGATGAAAGTCAGAGCGGTTTCCTACTGCTCCGCGTTAACCGTCAGGCGCGAGCCGAACGCCGTTGCCACGCGCCCCGAAGATTGGTATACAGACCACGTCATCGTCATCCAACAAGTGTGGCATAAAGATAAAGGGCGTCACACCTCGGGGGGGCGTGTGGAGGGCGACAAAAACATGCTCGCGGGAAAGTTCCTTTGGAGTAGCGACGTGGCTCTCGAACTCCCTGACGGGACGGTTTATCAGCGTCTGGCGAACGCGGTACGGACCGGAAAAAAAACACCGGCTTATTTCCGGCAGATCATCGATGGCGTGGTGCGCAACTTGTTCGACCCCGAGCGTTGCACAGAGTTGATGACAGGCTACGGTCACTACGAGAAGCCGTCGTCCAGAGCGCGGAAACATCCGCCGGTAATCGTCGAGAAGCGAGTCCCCGGCGACTTTTGGGGGACGAAAGGGCAACCGAGAAAGGTCGAAGTTGTTGTCTGTGTGCAACGCCCGTGCGAAGACCTATCAAAGCGGGGTGCGCCGACGATCCGTGTGCGCTATTACAGGGATCTGAAAACCGGGCTTTGTTACGCGTATGAAGCGTTCGCGGTCTGGGAGAGCGGGAAGCGTAAGGGGCAGGCACCGCTACTCATAGGGCGCACAACGTACCAGTACGAACCACGGCAGTATAGCATGGATCTTTTAAACCCGGAGAATCTCGGTCAGAACCGGTAGACGGCACATTCTCGCTTGTGCTACAATGCCCCCGGTCGGGCGATTCGTCCGCGCCGGGGTCGCGCTCCTGACGGCGTGACCACCCCTACACCGTACAGGAGTTATCAGTCACCCATGCGCGTCGTTCTGCTTTCCTGGGAATACCCCCCCATGCGTGTCGGTGGAATCGCCGCCGCGCTGGAAGGTCTTGCCCCCGCCCTCGCCCGTACCGGCATCGAAGTCCACGTCGTCACCTGCGGCGCATCGGGCGGCGACGCCGACGAGAAGCAGGCGGAAAATCTGTTCATCCATCGCGTCAACGTGGAAGTACAGACCAACGACTTTTTGCACTGGGTGCATGAATTGAACCACCTGCTGGACCAGCGCGCCGACGCTCTGATCCGGGAATGGCTCGCCGAGCCGAACGCCAAAGACCGCCCCATCCTGCTTCATGTCCACGACTGGCTCGGGCTGTTCGCGGGCAAGGAACTGAAGTATCGTCATCACCTGCCGCTCCTGTCCACGATACACGCGACCGAGTTTGGGCGTAACAACGGCATCCACAACGACATGCAACGGTACATCAACCATTGCGAGTGGGAACTGCAATGGGAATCGTGGCGCGTGATCGTCTGCTCCGGCTTTATGCGTGGCGAAGTGATGCACGCCCTGCACACCCCGTACGACAAGGTGGACATTATCTATAATGGCGTCAATCCGGCGGCGTTCGATTTCCCGTTCAGCGAGGAAGAGCAGATTGCGTTCAAGGCGCGTTTCGCCGCGCCGTTCGAGAAACTGATCTACTTCATCGGGCGGATGGTGCGCGAAAAAGGGGCGCAGGTTCTGATCGAGGCGATGCCGCGCGTCCGGGCACAGTTCGGGAACGCCAAACTGGTGATCGCGGGCGGCGGGTACCGGGCGCACCTCGAAGCGCGGGCGCGGGATTTGGGCTTGAAGGATCAGATCCTGTTCACCGGGCGCGTGTCGGACGAGGACCGCGACAAACTGTACCGCGTCGCCGATGTCGCCGTCTACCCGTCGCTCTATGAGCCGTTCGGCATCGTCGCACTCGAAGCGATGGCGGCGAAAGTGCCGGTCGTAGTCAGCGACGCCGGGGGACTCGCGGAAGTCGTCCAGCACGATGTCACCGGCACGACGACGCTGGTAGATAACCCGGATTCGCTCGCGTGGGGGATCACCCGCGCTCTGCAGTTCCCGCCGCAGGCGCGACAGATGGCGGAAAACGCCTACGACCGCGTCACGACTGTGTTCGACTGGGACAATATCGCGACGCAAACCGCCGACGTGTACGGGCGCGTCTGGAGCGAATACCGTGAAAGCGAGTGGGTAAAAGGAAGCGCGGTCTATTTCACGCCGCCGGTTGGTGCCGTGTACACCCCACCCGCGACCGCGCCCCCTGACGCGCCAAAAATCTCGCCCGAATCCGCCGTACCGGACGCCGACTCGGAAATGATCACGGACGAGACGCCGAAAAAGACGCGTCGCACGGCTCAAAAATCCGCCGCAACCGTGTACGACGTGACTACTACCGCCGCCGCCGCAAGTGTCCCGGCAACATCGGCGACCGACACCCCGCTCCTGGATACGGTGCTCTCCGAGAGCGGAGCCGTCGGGGAAACCGCGCCCGGCAACGCGAAACCGTTGCGTTCGCCCCGGCGGGGGAAGTAGATGACGTTGCCGGGGAGCGGACGCTGAAGGGTTCCGGTGGAAGCCTTCGGCTGTAGACGCTTCGCGTCAAGCAAAGACTACTTTCGCGCGTCCGCCCTCCGCCCTCCCCGACGCGAAGCGTCTACAGCCGAAGGCTTCCACCGGAACCCTTCAGCGTCCGCTCCCCGGCGACGCGCCTTCCAACGCGTTCGCCAGTGTCTCGTCGCGCGTCCAGATCGCGGTATCGGTGCGGGCTAACTTCACGCGGTGCCAACCCGCCGCCGTTTCCCGTGCGGGATCTGCTTCATCGGAAGCGGGCAGTCCGCTCTCCGCGAAACGACAGCGGTTCGCGCGCGCCATGCCCCATTCGACGCGCCACGAGCCGGGGGGCGCGTCGCGCAGTAGCGCGGATTGCCGCGATAATGCCCGTTCACAGAGAATTTGCCCGCCCGTATTCACCGCCGCGACCAGTAGCGTGTTGGCGGACAACAGCGCAATCAGAGCGACGGCGACAAGGCGTGCGGGGCGCCCCGCGTAGACCGCCACCGCGATTGGTAACAGTACCAGCCACCACGCCTGCGGCGAATAGCGTGCCCACCACGCCTCCGGGTTGAGGAGCACACTGCCCCAGATCGCGCCCCAGACACCCAGCGAAACGCGAGCGTACGGCGTGTCGCGCGCCGCGCAAACGAGAATCAGCCCGGAAGCGAGGATCAGCACCCCCCCGTACCAGACGCCGAACCCGCCAATATGCACGTCCGGGGCGACATACGGGCGCAACTCGCTTTTCGAGACCGAGAAGGGGACTTTCCAGACCGGTTTGCCGTAGCGGTCCGGGTCTTCAGGCGTCAGGAACCCGGCGATATTTCGCGCGCGCGCGTTATTCGCCCACAGGAACTTTACCAGGCGGTTCTGGCGCAGAAAATCCGGGTGCTCCTGAAAGCCGACGACATTTTTCGGGTGGGGACCCATCACGGGCCAGAGAAAGTGTCCGTGCCGTGCGCCATTGTGGAAATACGGGTTCGTCAGGCACAGGAGCGAAACGACAGCGACGACGGCACCCCATGCAACTATCGTTTTCGCACGCGGGAGTGTGGCTTGCCGGGTTTTCAGTATCCGCCCCAGATACACCGATCCCAGAAGCACAGTCGCGTACACCGCGTAGACCAGCCCGGTGAACTTCACCGAACTCAACAGCAGGGTGAAAATCACGTAGCCGACCGACGCCGCGCGGCGGTTTATCGGCGATTGGTCGGGGAAGAGCAGGGCGAGGAGCGACCAGAACAGCCCTGCCAGGCACCACGCGACGACGCCGTCTACCTGGAACGTCGCCCATTGACAGAGCGCGACCGGGTTCAGCGCGAACAGAAGCGCGGTCGCCCACACGAGACGCGGGGCGGGCGTGCGCGGAGCCACCCGGCTCGCCCACAGAAACCCGAACCCGGTCGCGCTGAACCCGATCAGCCACGCCGCCGTTTTCGCCGATTCGATGCGCCCGACGATCCCGAATAGCACGGCTCCGACCTGCCACGTCGCTTTCGGGTACGGGTTGATCCAGTCTCGGTGCTCGGTTTCGTCCGCCCGCAGCTCCCGCGCCCACGGGTTCCAGCCGTCCGCGAGTCGCAGGATAGCCTCCTGATGGTACGCCTGCCCATCCCACGAGAAATCATGCACTACCAGCGACGCAGCGGTAAACAGGAGCCACAGAAGCAGGGCACAACCGCCCGCGATACCGGCTGTTTTGACACCGTTATCCGTCTCCGTGCGGAATAGAAACGCCGTTAAGGCGAAGGTGCCGAGGAACGCGGTTCCCCCAATAATGCCGAACGCAGGGGAGAGCGACAAGCCCGCCGCGAGAGCGCATTGGGTGAGGAAGAACGTCGCGAACACCCACAACGCGGGGAAAAATACGACGGCGGGAAGCGCGGGTCGCAACGACTTCATGGCGCATTGTATCTCGTTGCAATTCGCGCCGGGTTCGCCATCACGCGACCGAAAGTAGCAGCCGTTCCCGTTCGGCGGGGGACAGGTCGCCGACCGTCTTGAACTGCTCGCGGTACAGATCCTGGTAGATGCCCGCTCGCTCGACCAGTTCGCCGTGGGTGCCGAAGTCCGCGATCCGCCCGTCGTTCATGACTAAAATCCGGTCCGCGCTCATCACGGTGGACAGACGGTGCGCGATCACGAAGTTCGTGCGCCCGCGCATCAGGTCCGACAGCGCGGCTTGCACGTTCGCCTCGGTGTGCGAGTCCAGGGCGGAAGTCGCGTCGTCCAGGATGAGGATACGCGGGTCGGCTAAGAGGGCGCGGGCGATTGCCATGCGCTGTTTCTGCCCGCCCGACAATTTGATACCGTCCTCGCCGATCTTCGTTTCGTAGCCGTCCGGGAGCGAGACGATGTACTCGTGCATATCGGCGGCTTGGGCGGCGGCGATCACCTGTTCGTCGGTCGCGTCCTTCTTGCCGTAACGGATATTCTCTTTCAGCGTCACGCTAAACAGGATCGTCTCCTGCGCGACCATGCCGATATGCCGCCGCATCGCTTCGAGGCGCACCGTGCGCACGTCATGCCCGTCCACCAGCACCGCACCCGACTGCACGTCGTAGAATCGGGCGAGCAGGTTGACGACCGTGGTTTTGCCCGCCCCGGACGGTCCGACAATCGCGATAGTCTCACCGGGTTGTACGCGGAACGAAACGTCGTGAAGGACCGGCTGGTCGCCATCATACCCGAACGTCACGTCGCGAAACTCGACCTCGCCGCGCACCTTCGGGAGGTAGATCGCGTCCGGCTTGTCCAGAATCTCCGGGCGCGTGTCGAGCGTCTCGAAAACGCGGTCAATCGCCGCGTTCGCCCACTGCAGTTGTACGTTAAAGTCCACGAGACGCACCGCCGGGTCGTACAGGTACGCCAGGTACGAGTGGAACGCGAACAGTTCGCCCGCCGTGAGTTGCTGCCCTTTCACTAACGCGCCGCCCCACCAGAGCAACGCCGCCGTGCCGGTCATACGGATGATTTGCGAGGTCGAACCCAGGAACCGGTTGAGTTTCGTCTGCTCCATTGCCAGTTCGAAGTTCGACTTCACCGTCTCCATAAAAACTTCCGTCTCATGGTGCTCGTGCGCGAACGCTTTCACCACGGCGACGGCGATCAGTTTCTCGGTCAGACCGGAGATCATCCGCTCCCACCGCTCGCGCAGTTCCACAGAAACGATACGGATTCGACTGAGGAGCAGTTTGTAGTTGACGACGTAGAGCGGCAGAACGCACAGCGTGAGTAGCGCGAGCCGCCATTCGAGATAGAACAGCCAACTCAGAACGATCACAATCGTGGCGAGGTCGGTGATCAGGAAAACCATGCCCTGTGTCAGCGTCTGCTGGATCGCGTCGATGTCGCCGGTAAGTCGCGCCATGATCTTCCCCGGTTGCCGCCCGTCGTAATAGGCGAGCGAAAGCCGTTGCAAATGGCGGTACGACTGAAAGCGCAGGTCGAACACGACGCGCTGACCGAGCCACCCGATAATGTATTGCAGGGCATACGACACGCCGCCGCGCATGGCGTATAGCGCGAGAATCCCGAAGAAGATGTAGAACAGCAGTTTCGTGTCGCGGTTCGGGATCGCGACATCCAGAACCTGTTGCTGGAAAAGCGGCATCGGGATCGCCGACAGCGTGACCAGAAACATCAGCCCGACCGAGAAAGCGACGCGGACGCGATAGGGCTTCAGGTAAAGAAGGATTCGCTTGAAATTATCCATAAGTTACCGTTCATCGGCAGGTTTTCCCGCTACAAGCACTATGAACAGAGCGTTCATCTGCGTTTTCAAAGCATGTATCCCATCGGCGAGTGTCGGTGCTGGTTGCGTTCCCAGTAGTATCGCGTCGCCCATGTCGGCACTCGACCAATAAAACTGCGGTTGCCCCAGTGTCAAGTCGCCGCGCCACCCGGGTTCAGTGAGGCGTAACGTAACAAAAAAAGTAGTTCCGTTGTAGTTTCCGCTGGCGTAGTGATGCTCGCCCCAGACCGCGAAGCCATCGTACTCTTCATTCTTTTCGTTGTTCGTTTGCCAGTTTGTGAAACCGGCGAACGCGGCGCGGGCTTCGGCGACGACCGGGGCAATTTGGTTTTCTTTAAGAAGCATAGGGTTTAACGTACCCTTCACACGCGAACGGTGCTACGAACGCTCGCGGCTACTGATTCTCTATAAAGACTTGATGCAAAATAGAGTTTTTCGGGCTTCCTGACAAGAAGCGTGTTTGTTTTTTTGAGTGGGCTTCTCGCGCAAAGGGCGTAGCCATTTC
>JAYULM010000317.1:0-2938 GCA_043763605.1 Armatimonadota bacterium
GTGATCGCCGCGGTGAGACTCGTCTTGCCGTGGTCGACGTGACCGATGGTGCCGATGTTGACGTGCGGTTTGCTCCGCTCGAACTTTGCCTTCGCCATAGTTTTGCTCCTCGCGCTCCGGATAATTCCCGGGCGCGACTATTCTTTGTATTGTGCAAGTGCCCCTATCCGGTAGCCTTGTACGGTGCGTGCGACGAAACTGTATTTCGTCATTGGGCTGTCTTCGCGCGGGAATCGAACCCGCCGCCATTCAAATAAAGTGAGTAATGACCCTTTACCAAAAGGGATGCGACACGCCGGGATAAGATACCACCTTTCGGCGTGTCGCGCAAAGGAAATTCGCATCCGCCGCGCTATGGGAATCGTGACGCTTGACTCCCCGTGAGTCGCCTTATCCGGGGGCGAAATCGTACGTCTTGATGTTGATGATCGCCCCGCTGTTGACGAACACGGACAGCAGGCTCCAGAACGCACCGACCGTGTACTCGCCCAGGATCAAGCCGAACATGAATGGGACGATCTGCCGGTACAGGCCGATCCCGCCGTAACGGAGCACGAGAGATTTGAACGCCCAGGCGATCAGGATACACGACCAGTAGTATTCGCCGCCGTACGTCAGCGCGATGGCGTAGCCCGCCGGGTGGAAGGGCCACCAGACGAAGCGGGCGCGCATGTACAGCATCCCGAACGACGCCACGCCGCCGGTGAGCAGGGCGAGTTGACCGTTGATGTCCGGGGGGCGCGGCAGGCTCGCCGCCGACGAAACCTCGCCGAACTGCCCCCAGTTGTGGTTCGTCATGGCGTTGATACCCGCGCCGTACTGCAAGTGCAACGCCGCCCAGAAACTGGCTATCGTGCCGACCAGCACCGCGAACAGCATCGCATAGCCGGTCCCGCGCAGGCTCCCCTTGCCGTCCAGACCGCAACCGAGGCGCATCCCTTCCAGCATCCCCGGCATCGGGTGCGTCCGGTAGCCGCGCCCGGAAAACCAGTAAAACAGCGACAGGATCGTCAGGTTCTGCAAGCCGACGGCTTGTGTCCCCAGAAAAAGCGTCAGTAGGGCGGTGCCGTTCATGTTGCCCGCCATCTCGTGCGCGGGCGGACCGAGTTCGGCGCGGAGCCGCGCGATGCCGATGGAAAGCAAGAAATAGAACCCGAAAAACCCGGCGACGATCCCCCACGACATCCCCGCGCGCAGGCAGAAATACATCAGGAACGCCAGACCGAGCAGGATCGCCGTGAACGCCGCGCGGTAACTCATCGGCTCGTCGGAATCGTCGATGTCGGTCGAGCGCGGATTCCAGGCTTTGTCCCACGCCGCCTTCAAATGTGTGCGGGCTTGCCACAGGGCGATCAGGCAGATCACGATCCACGCGCCGAACGACTGTTGCGTCAGGAACGGGAACTGGCTCCCGCCGCCGCCCGTGCCTTGCAGGTTGAGCGACGCCCCGAGGATGTTCAAGCCGAGGCGGAACAGGTAGAAGAACCAGAGCGAGAACGACAGATCGGTGGGCAGGAAAAAGCCGAGCGCGATCAGGAACGGGTATAGCGGCATCGGCACATTCCCGACCGCCGACCACGGCATCGTCGTCGCGTACTGCCCCAGATTGAACTGGTCGTGGCGCACCGTGACGAGCGGCATCGCCGGGATCAGCGTCGCCAGACCGTTCCAAATATCGAGCGACGCTCCCGCCGCGATCCCCCACCAGAGCACCTTACTCCGCCAGAACGACGTGTTGCCACCGTCCTCGGAAAGCGCGAGCGGGAGTTGCACGATGGGGTACGCCAACTTCTCGTTGTCCATCCACTGCCGCCGCAGGATCGTGCTGGTCCCGACCAGCACCGCCCCGAGCGCGAGCGTGAACGCGCACCACCAGCCCACCGGGACCGACCACGCCATCAGATGGCGCGGCGTGTACAGGAGCGGCGTCGCGTGTCCGTAATAGGCGGGCTTCAGCACCTCCAAATCTTTTACCATCACCCAGTCCGGGTAAAAGCGCGTGAACTTGTCCCAGCCCAGCGACGGTTGCTGTGCCTGAAACCAGATCGGAAAGCCCATCACGCCGGGGATGCCGAGTTGCAGGCTGTCATGCCCGGCGAGCGCGGTCCCGATGGTCATCATCGTGAAGCAGGTCGCGAGTTCCCCCTGCGAGAAGGCGAGGCGCGGCAGAAACCGCTTCAAGATCCCGATGTTGAACGCGATCAGCAGGAGCAGGCAGAATACTGTGTTCCAGAAAAGCGACATCGCGGTCGCGTGGTTAGTGTGCCAGATGCCCTCGACTTCCAGAACCCAGTAACAGTTCAGGAAGATCAGGATCGTGCCCAGAAGCAGGATGCGAAACGTGACGGGCGGACGGGGCGTAGTTCCCCGGATTTCCGAAACCGGTACCGCTACCGCCGCGTCGTCGCGGGATGGTTGAGGTGTGTCTTGCATAGACTATGGTCGTTTTATATCGCCTACGATGATCCCCCGCCCGCCGGTTGCCAGATACACCCGCCCGTAAACGCGCGGGTCGCTAGTGATTGCGTTGATGAAATAGAAATCGTGCGCGTCATCGTTCACGCGGCCCCAGGTCCAGCCCGCGTCGTCGGAGCGGAAGACCCCCTCGACGCCGCCGACACTGCCGGTGACATCAAGTCGCGATCTTTGGGGTGAGTGATGATCCCGGAGACGAATCCCCACCCCGCACGACCACGTTTTTCTAGGTGTACTCCCGCGCCGGGGTCGGCGATGTATCCCCCTTCGCGTCAGGTCTGCCGCCGCCGCCGTTAAGCGCGAAGGTCAGTCCGCCCAGTCCCGTGAGCACAACGCCCACGCCGAGGATTCGTATTGTTATCTTGACTCTACTTTCCGGTAACTCGGGGGGATGTTTCACTTCCCCTCCCGGTCTCCCCCTCTCAAATCGGGGGAATATAGTGACTTTCCCGGGGTGCATTCG
>JAYULM010000318.1:0-10441 GCA_043763605.1 Armatimonadota bacterium
CCGAATGCACCCCGGGAAAGTCACTATATTCCCCCGATTTGAGAGGGGGAGACCGGGAGGGGAAGTGAAACATCCCCCCGAGTTACCGGAAAGTAGAGTTGAACCAGAAACACAGAATCACTCTTCGCACTGATTCTTTACTTTCAGTTCGGCTCCTTACCCGTCAACCCAATCGCGGAGTAACGCTCCTGTCTGGAAAGGGAAGGCAATATAAAAGCAGGGCGGGCGGGTCGATTGACCCGCCCGCCCTTTACAGTGCCTACTCCGTAGTCGTTTCCGGCAACGGATTCTTACGTGGCCGCCCGCGCTTTCGCGGGATCTTCGGCTCCGGCGGTGGCAGTTTTGCCCGCGCTTCGGCGGCGCGGATGCCGCGCATTTCGCCGCCCTTGCGACCGATCTCTGCGTAGAACTCCGGTCCGCGCGATTTCTTCACCGTTTCGCCGCCCTTGCGTCCGATCTCCTGATAGAACGACTGGCCATAGCGTTGCTTGACGATCTCGCCACCCTTGCGCCCCGCCTCGCGGGCAAGTTCCGGGTTTGCGGCGAATCCGCCCTGCTGATCGTGCTCGTGGGAGCCGCGATGCGCGTTAGCGATTCGCTGTGCCCCTTCTGACCCCTTTGCGGGTCCTGGTTTATCGTTTGCCATAATTAATAATCCTTCCGTGTGTTACACGCACTCTACAAAGTGCGTCTGCCATTCCTTCGTCACATCCGCTCGCTCTTCGAAATCACGCCCCGCGAGTCTCCTGAGTCTACTCCTCCCGGCTACGAGACCGGAAAATCGTTTACGCGGCGGATTCGCCGCTCACATCTGCGGGGGAGCCACTACGCCGCGTGGTCGACCGGGCTTTCGCCGCCTCGGCTCTCACTGCATCCGCGACCTCACCCGCCTTCTGCGCAGCCACATCCTTCGCCTGGGCATAGCCGGTAGCAACATCATCTTTGACTTTTTCTACGGTGTCACCGACCTGTGCGGCGACGGTGGAAGCCCCCTCTTTCACCTGCGCGGCGAGTTGGGTGGTGCTTTCCTTGACTTGCGACGCGAGTTGCGCTGTCTGATCCTTCGCCTTCACGTACATGTCGCCCGCTGAGTCAGCGAGTTCCTCGCCCTTGTGCTTCAGGGTTTCCCGCGTTTCCTCGCCGGATTGCGGCGCATACAGGAGCGCGAGAGCGGCCCCCAGTGCCCCGCCGACCAGCAAACCGATCAAAAAATCCGCCTTATTGTCCTTAGCCGTCATATATTTTTGCCCTTTGTTTCTGCGGTTCCTCGCTTATTGCGTCCGCATCCGCCACCGTCGGCGCGTTGGCGCGCCCTGTGAACGTCTCCCACGCCCGCGTCAGTCCGGACGCCACCGCGTTCGCCTCGATCAGCGGGGCGTTCACTGTACGCTGAACGGTGCCGCTCGTCTGCTCCACGCGCGTTTGCATCGTCGTCGCGATCTCGCCGCCGGTAGCAAGCAAATTCTCTGCGCGTTCGCCCACGACACGTAACTTTTCATCCGCGAGGGTCACCAGTGCGTCGGTCTTACCCAGGAGTGGTTCCGCCTTCGTCACCAACTCGTCCAGTTTCGCCTGCAATTTCAGCAGTGAGAACGCGATGACCGCGAGTAGCCCGATCAATGCCAACGAACTGACGCAAAACCAGACTACCAGTACCGCGCTCGCGACGCCGTTTAATTCCATAACTCTCGTTTCCGCGAATTGCCGCGTTCAGCCACCAAACGCCCTATCCGTTTACCCGTCACCGGAAGGTATTAAACGAATCCGCGCCCTTTTTCGCCAAGTGGCAAAAAAAGCGACGCGGAAATCACTCGACTGCTATCTGTTGTTAAGGACACTCAGTCCGCTTGAAAGTTCCCAATGATTTTAGGTGTTAGGTTTTGGGTGTTAGGTTGTTGCGTCCATCGGTTGGCGTCCATCGGTTGGCGTCCATCGGTTTCACCGACGTCTATAGGTGGCTCCGCCACCGAGCGTCCTCCGGACGCGGGTATGTCGAAATCGTTCGGCGAACGCAACAACGAAACGCATTCGGCGCGTCCGGAGGACGCTCGGTGGCGGAGCCACCTATAGACGTCGGTGAAACCGATGGACGCCAACCGATGGACGCCAACCGATGGACGCCAACCGATGGACGCCAACCGATGGACGCAACAACCTAACACCCAAAACCTAAAGTGCCAGTCGGGTCCCGGCGGAGAGTTGCAGGTCGGGTGCCATCTCCGCCGCCCAGCCGAAATCGTTCTCGCCGAGCGAAAGGTACAGATTCTGACGCGGGTTTATCTGACGCCAAAAGCCGAAGGTGAACATACGACGCGCGCGATCCGCGTACTCGATCCCGGTCCGGTGGGGTGCCGGGTTGTCGTCTACTTGTGCCAAAAAGGAAGTCCGCCCGTCTAAGAGCCATTCGACGGCGACTAAACTGTGGACTGAACTGGAGCGGTCCCGTAGTCCGTCTATTTCCGTGTTACCGTGCCAGACGCCGGTCAGGTTCCCGTGGAAGGCGACGCGGCGGAAGGGACGCGCTGACAGTGCGAAGCCGAGTCCGACATCCGCCCCGCCCGAACCGAGCAGATTTCTGGCACTGCCGGTCGGGAATTTGAGCAGTGCGCGGGTGGAAATCGACACGCGGCGCGGGTCGGGCGCGCCGGTGCGGGGGTCGAAGCCGGGCTTGTCGGGCGTCAGCGCGCGGCGGTATTCCAGCGCGATGTCGCCGAAACCGGAGGTGCCCGAAGTGCTCTGGGAGAGCACCGTCCCGGTCTGCCCGTCGCGCAGGTCGAACCGGAACTGGTCGTTCTCGAAATTACCGCGCCCGCCGCCGTAGATGTTGAATATACTGTGCCAGCCGTCGATCAAGCCGTCGAATATACCGCCGTTGCGCGAGACATATGGCACCCGGAGCGACACCTCGTCGCCGCCCCCGACGCCGCGCGTATACGCGAACGTAAACCGCTGGTCCTCGAAGTCGGTGTAGTACCCGCCGCCGGGCAGGATCAGGAAGTTGTTCGGCGCGTCTAATTGGAAATCCAGTACCTGCTTACGCGGTGCCAGAACCGACGCCTGTACCGGGATCGGGAGCAGGAATAACGAATTGACCGGCTCGTGGTTCCGTACCGGGAGGGGACCGCGTAGCGGCAGGGAGGACGAACCGACGTCCACGGTTTGCGCCCGCACCGGGGCAAGTAACAACAGGGGAAGGGCGAGAAGCATCAACCAACGCCGCCCCCCCCGGGGAAATTTAGTTTGCGACACGCTATCGATTATAGGCACCACGCCCCACTATGTCAACGGGTGAGCCGTGCAAACGCGGCATGATAGTTGCAAGTTACCATTTATCAGGAACGCCTTATGCCGCAGTCACCGTCTGCCAAAGACCTATACGTACCGGAAGATTCGCCCGGCGATTCGCCGCCCTCCGACGGGGCGGACATGCCCGCCGCACTCCGCGATAGCGGCAGTCTGGAGGATGCCCGCCGCCTCGTAGCCGCGATCCTGTGCGCCGACCGGGCAGACGACCTTTCCATGGCGTTGTCCCCTCGCAGTGCCCCCGGCGAACTCGACGCCGCAACGCGGGCGATACTCAGCGAGAACGTTCTGGTCACGCTCCGCGACGCCGAGGCGGAGGCGGACCCATCATCGTTGCCGCGTCTGCGCTCCCTGTTCCGCCTGCAATCGTTGCGCTTTTTCGCCGCGATCCCTGTGGTTGCCGGACGGGAGAGCAACGCTACCTGTTTCGGTTCCTTATTCGTCGGCGACGCTCACACGGCGCGCCGCCTGGAACCCATGCAGGAAGACGCCCTGATCGCCCTCGGGCGGCAGGTCGGCACTCTGGTAGCGTTGGAACAACATAAGCGACGACTGGAAGAGGAAACCATCCGCCTGTCGGCACTGGCGACTACGGACGGCTTGACCGGACTTGCCAACCGCCGCTCGTTCGGTGACCGCCTGAGCGTCGCCGTCGGATACGCCCGCCAAACGGAGACATCCCTATCGCTGATCCTGCTCGACGTGGACCGATTCAAACCCTACAACGACCTGTTCGGGCACCCGGCGGGCGACGAAGTGCTACGGCAGGTCGGGCGGATTCTGTCCCGCGTCGCACGCGACTCCGACCTCCCGGCGCGGTACGGCGGTGAGGAGTTCGCCGTGCTCCTGCCGGAGACAGACGGCGAGACGGGCGCGATCATCGCCGACCTGTTCCGCTCCGAGATCGCGTCGTCGTCGTTCCCTCACCGCGAAGTGACGGCGAGTTTCGGCGTCGCGGAACTGACCCCGTTCCTCGTAGGGGGCGGCGACCTCGTCGCCGCCGCCGACGCCGCTCTGTACCGGTCGAAGGCGAACGGTCGAAATCAGGTGACACTTTCGGGCGATGTCGGGCGATAAACCGCCCGACGCGTTACCCATTTTCTGATTACGTCCGAGGGTTGTAGTAGTTCTCCGGATTGCTACTATCCCCAGCCTCCGGGAGTCCCGTCGAGCTACCGCCCTCCGCGCCGTGTCCATGCTTTTGCGCCTGCGGGCGGCTGTGCCCCAGCGTAACCCCGGCACTCTCCGTTTTTGCGTTCGCATCCGGTTCCGCTCCGTCACCGAACCGCTCCTTGTACGAGAGCGAATACGGACGGTTGACGATATTCGCCGTCGGGTCCGGGCTACGCTGATTCGGCCCCGACGTTTGCTCGTGCGTCGGCGAGTGTTGCACTCTAATCGTCCAGCGATCCGTCTTTCTTCTGGACCGGCGGTTCACTGACTGCCACAATAAAAGTCTCCGTCGTGTCAGGGGGTCTACCCCAGTGATATGTCTTGGACACCGGGCAGACATAGCAGGGCTTGATATGTACGTGCAATATGCGTACAATATGTTTCAGAGGAGAAAGTTAAATGTCCACCATTGCCCAAAAAGAGGACCGCTTGCACATCCGCGTCTCGGATCGACAAAAGCGACTTCTGGTCGAAGCTGCCCGCGCCCGCCATCTTTCGACGAGTCAGTTCGTGGTGCAAGCCTCGATGGATGCCGCCGAAAAAGTGTTAGCCGATGGAACCACAATCACTTTCACGTCGGAGCAGTGGGAGATATTCGGGAGACGCTTAGATGAGTCGCCTAGAAATATCCCGGCACTTAAAAAACTGTTCGACGAACCGGAACTGTTTTGATGGCGGAAGACGAGCCGCTTAACGCGCCGGAACTGCTCGGCAAGAGTCACCAAGTTTCCCACTTCGATTGCGGGAAACCACCGCTTAACGACTTCCTGACGAAGTTCGCTTTGCAAAACCAGGGGGGCGGCAGTGCAAGAACCTACGTTTTGACGCGCGGCAGTCGCGTCGTCGGATATTACAGCCTTGCCCCCGCTTCCGCACTCCCCGAGGATGTGCCTGAACGCGTCGGTAAAGGACAAGGGCGATACCCGGTGCCAGTTATTTTAATGGCGCGATTCGCGATAGATCAAGTCGAACAAGGCAAAGGACTTGGCAAGGCATTATTGCGCGATGCTCTACGCCGTGCTTTGAATGGCTCGGAAACTATCGGCGGGCGTGCCTTCATGGTACACGCCAAGGACGAAGACGCTCTCGCCTTTTACAGCCAATATGGGATGGAACCGTCGCCGAACAACGCTTTCACCCTGTTTCTGCTTTTCAAGGACGTTCGTCAGACTCTCTCGACTTCCTGAAACGGTTTTACGCGTACGGGCTCGGCGGGTCACAACACGCCAAAACACGATAAAATAAGCGGCTATGAATACCGCCGAAAACCGAATCGTCGAACAACTCCCGGAAGCCGGAGAAACTGTGGTCGTCGCCATGAGCGGCGGCGTGGACTCGTCGGTCGCCGCCGCCGTGCTCAAGGAGCAGGGCGTCAACGTCGTCGGCATCACCCTGCAGATCTGGCAGGAATCGTCCACGGAAACGAAGGGCGCAGGCTGTTGCTCGCTCGGTGCGGTCGAGGACGCCCGGCGGGTCGCGGCGCGTATCGGCATCCCGCACTACGTCCTCAACTACCGGGAGCCGTTCGCGGAAAAGGTCATCAAGCCGTTCGTCGAGTCGTACAAACAGGGCTGGACTCCGAACCCGTGCATCAACTGCAACCGGTACATCAAGTTTAACGCACTGATGAAGCGGGCAAAACAGTTGGGCGCGACGAAACTCGCGACGGGGCACTATGCCCGCGTCTTCCGCGACACGGCGACGGACCGCTACGGCTTGCTGACGGCGGGGAGCGTCGCCAAAGATCAGTCGTACGCGCTCTACGCGTCCACGCAAAGCGAACTCGCCCACATGACGATGCCGCTCGGCGGGGTCGTGTCTAAAGACGAGACGCGCGAAATGGCGCGGAAGTACAACCTTGCGGTGGCGGAAAAGCCCGACTCGCAGGAGATCTGCTTCGTACAGAACGGCGACTACCGCGACTTCTTAGCCGAGTCCGCGCCGGAAACGTTCGCCCCGGGAAAGTTCGTGGATTCGGGCGGCAAGGTGCGCGGGTCGCACGAGGGCGCGGCACACTTCACGGTCGGGCAGCGCAAGAAGATCAATATCGGATCGGCGATACCGCTTTATGTGCTGTCGGTGGACGCGAAAACGGGCGAGGTGACTATCGGCACGGATGCGGAACTATACGCGCGGGGATGCGTCGTAGAGGATCTGAACTGGGTCGCCCTCCCACCGCTTTCCATCGGCGCGGAGCCGTACGCGTGCGCGGTGAAGATCCGCTATAACATGGCACCCTCGCCCGCGCATCTGGTGCGCACGGAAGACGACACGGTTCATGTCCTTTTCGACGAGCCGCTCCGCGCGGTCGCGCCGGGGCAAGCCGCCGTGTACTACGGTATCGGGGAGCAGGACGGCTGGGTACTCGGCGGCGGGACGATCACGGGGAAATTGACGTAGGATGCTTCGGGGAATTTCATCCCTCCGCTGGAAGCGTTCCGCTTGGTAATCCTGCGGATTATGGAATCGGGATGTTGCCGCGAACCGAACTATGTCTTTAATCTGCAGGATTACCAAGCGGAACGCTTCCAGCGGAGGGATGAAATTCCCCGCCCCCCCGAGAAAGAAAATTCCCTTGTCGAAAATACGATGGCACCGTAAAACCTTTAAAACAGGTACACTACGAACTATGACAAAAAAAGAAGCGGAAAACGTAGACAGCGAAGGGCGGTTCTGGGGTAGTATCTTCGCGGGAGCCTTAATGGGCTTCGTCATCGGCGGCGGCGTGGCTTTGCTGTACGCACCGAAATCGGGGCGCGAGTTGCGCGGCGACCTTGAAGACGCCGCCGACACCGTCAAGGCGAAAGCCGAGGCGACGCTCGATGATCTGCAGGAAACCGCCCTGCGCCTTGCCCAAACGTCGCGTTCCCTGCTGGACGAGACCCGGGAAAACCTGGTGCGCTCGGTCGAAGCGGGCAAAGAGGCATACGAGCAGAAACGTCAGGAAATGACACGTGAGTTGGAAGAGAAGCTCCGCGACGAGCCAGTCGAATCCGAAACCGCCGGTAGCGGCGTCTAACCGGGGCAAATAACTGCGCCCGGACAACGGCATACGAATCACAGAAAGAAGAATACGATTATGGAATCGGCGGCAAGCATGAATTTGAAAGTGACCTCCTCCCCGGTGCGGGATAACGTGGTCGCGCTGGATCTGGAAGGCGAAGTGGACGTTTATACGGCTCCGCTTCTTCGCCAGGAGATCGTGGATCAGGTCGAAAAAGGGACGAAATATCTCCTCGTCCACCTCGAAAAAGTGGAATACCTCGACTCCACGGGACTCGGGATTCTCATCGGCGGCGTCAAGCGGCTGAAGGAACAGGGCGGCGGCTTGAAACTGGTCGGACCCTCCCCGCGCATTTCGCGCATCTTCGACATCACCGGCTTAAACCGTATTTTCGACGTGTACGCTACGCAAGCCGATGCACTGGCGACCACCAGCGCGTAGCGTTTCAGGAGAGAAATACCGGATATGAATCATGAACTGCTTGCCGCCGACGAGTCGCTCGCCGGGGGCGCGGCGACGCCTTCGCCGATTGCCGAGTCATCGGTGGTGACGCTTACCATCCCCTGCGCGGCGGAATACGTCGGCACGGCGCGCCTGACGATACTGGGCGTCGCCTCCCGTATGGGGTTTTCTTACGATCAGGTGGAAGACATCCGGCTCGCGGTCGGAGAAGCATGCTCGAACGCTATCGCTCGCGCCGACGCGGTGTCGCAAAAATCCGCGCCGACGATCACGATCCGGTCCCACGTCGAGCCGACGCAACTCGTAGTCGAGATCGAGGACTCGGTCGCGAATACCGGTGGCGAGAACGCCGAAATGGATAAAACGGCGGGCGACGATGTCAACTCAGCCGAACTGGGCGCGCTTCTGATGGAGATTCTGGTGGACGAAGTCACGCTGGAAACGTCGGCGACCGGGACGCAAGTGCGCTTAACGAAATACGCCGCGATGAACGCGGAGGGGTAGAGAATCGCAAACTATGAACTTTACTGACACCGGTTCGCCAGACGCCGCCTCCCCCGCGTCTGATGAGCCAGTCGAATCCGCGCCGAAAGCGGTAGCGACACCGTCGGCGGCACGGGTGGTCTCGACCGACCCGGCGGAACGCCTTTTCTCCGAGTACACTCGTACCGGCGACAAGAAATTGCGTGACCGATTGGTCGCCATGCACCAGAACTTGGTGCGCTATCTGGCGTCCAAGTTCGCCAACCGGGGCGAACCTCTGGAAGACCTTGTGCAGGTGGGGAACATCGGGCTGGTCAACGCGGTGGACCGCTACGAAGTGGGGCGGGGGAATAAGTTCTCGACGTACGCGACGCCGACGATTGTGGGCGAGATACGTCGCTACTTCCGGGATAAGGCATGGAGCCTGAAGGTGCCGCGCCGTTTACAAGAACTCAATCAGGCGGCGAACAAGGCGGTAGACTCGCTGTCATCGAAATTGGGGCGTTCCCCGACCATTGCGGAGATCGCAAAAGCAATCGGGGCGACCGAGGAAGAAACGCTCGAATCCATCGAACTGGGGAACGCTTACGAGACCGTATCGCTCGATACGCGCATGTCGAACGAGTCCGACTCGGCACCGATGACGCTCAACGAGTTTATCGGCGGCGAGGACCAGAACCTCAAAAACCTGATGTCGCACGGTGACCTCGCGGCGGCACTCGACAAACTGGAGGAACGCGAAGCCGCGATCATCACGCAACGCTTTTTCGAGGATCTTTCGCAGGCGGAAGTGGCGAAGCGGCTCAACATCTCGCAGATGCACGTGTCCCGCCTCCAGCAACGCGCCCTCGCCAACCTGAAAAAACTGCTCGCCGAGCAGGAGTTTTAGTCGCACGAAAAGATCGGCTCCCACGACGGAGCCGCTTTATCGAGCGTCTTTTTCGTGGCACCTTTGGTCGCGCGGTATGCCGCGCGTAAATGCCCGCCTTTCGCGCGGCAAACCCTCCGCGAATACCGGGTTCTGTATGTGGACGGGCGCAAACTCCACGTTTTTCGTACGCCCCTGGGCGGCGCGTATGCGAACTACGACACGCTTGGGTAAGACACCACGGTAGCCCCGCTCGCCGCCATACGCGTCGGGTACTTGTTCCCTCAATTGGTTTGTTCGCTAGTTGCGGTTTATTTCGCGGTTTTCGCCTTCTTCAATGCGCCATCCGTTGCCCCAGGTTCCACAGATTCTGCGGCTTTTTTACCGGCACCGCCCTCGGGATTACTCACGTTATCAAAACTTTCGATGTCACGTCGGTGCAATTCCAGAAATTTGTCCAAAGGAGTTGATACCTGCCAGAGACGTTTAACTCCGGCGAAATAACTCGCAGACACGCCTTTAGTGGTGTTTTTGAACTGGAAGCCGGGGAGATCGGGAGAGTTCACCCTGTTTATGTAAGGAACTAAGAAGGAGCGTCCATTTTCTTCGTTGGGGTTCAGGAAATATCCACGCATTCGCGGCGTGGTATCGTAAAAACGCACTTGTGACTCGCCTGGTTTTACCGGAAGTCCGGAACCATTATTCCACTTGTCATGCAGGTCAAGAAGTGCTTCCAGGTTGTATAGACATTCCCTTTGCAACTCACGAGGATTTTGATCGAAATCCTTCGCAACTTGATTTAGATTAGGACTAAATGGGTCAAAGAGGAGGTAATGCACATCTACACCCGCTTGCAGTTTAGACAGAATGAAGTTTTTGTCACTGGATGTGGATTTGTAGAAGTTCGTTCCGAAAAGCCACATCTCGTCCTCCGTCCGAGTCATCTCTTCGAGCAGATCCGTTTGAATCTCCGAGCTTCGCTTATAGAATTTTACTAAGTACCTCATCCCGTTGAATAGTTGAAGTTTTGTCCCTCTTCAAACTTTGGATAAAGGAGCCTCTTTCAAAAATAGGGATTGGAAAATTGAAGGCAATTGGCGTTCAGTATCGAAAAGGAGAATGTGAAAAACCAAAACGAATCGAACGCC
>JAYULM010000319.1:0-10370 GCA_043763605.1 Armatimonadota bacterium
AAAAAATAACCCAACCCGTCTGATTACATGATATGCTATTCCGTCGCCCGAATCATTGCAAAATACCCTATGCCTATTTCATTTTCCGGCAATAGTTTAGACGGTTCGCTCCTTGCGCCCGAGGTGCATGGGAGCATCAAACTTTCCGATTCCCGGTTCTGGCCCCGGCACCGCCATGACGAACTGGAATTGAATTTGGTCGAGCAGGGGACGGCGCGGTACCTGCTTGCGGACCGGGTCTATGATCTGTGTCCGGGGACCGTGGTCTGGCTTTTTCCGGGGCAATATCACACGCATACCGATACGTCACCGGGATACCGCCACTGGGTCGTTTGTTGCTCCCCGATCCTGCGGGAGCGGATGCGGGCGTGGGGCGGGGACACGCCACCCGCCGGGGACGCGCCAGACGGTTCGTTCTGCCGCGTCCTGTCGCCCCCGGACGCGAAAACGCTGTCGGATCTACTTCATCAGGTCGGGCGCATTCCGGGCGCGGAGGTGACACGGTTTTACACCGGGCTGACCTATGCGTTCGCGACGGCTTGGTCGCTGTTTCGCCACGCCCCGCGCGGGACGGGGCAGGCGGTGTTGCACCCGGCGGTCCAGGAGGCGTTGGCGTTGCTACGCGGGTCCGAGGCGGACCATCTCACCGCCGACGCGATGGCACGTCGGGTCGGGATCAGCGTGTCGCACCTGTCGCGCCTGTTCCGCGAGCAAACGGGTTTTGCCCTGCCGGAGTTTCGCAACCGGGAGCGGTTGCGGCGGTTTCACCGCCTGATGGGCGAAGCCCCGACACGTTCGTTGCTGGACACGGCACTTGAAGCCGGGTTCGGCTCGTATGTGCAGTTCTACCGGGTGTTCTCGCGGGAGATGGGGGTTTCGCCGGTGGGGGTGTATCCGGGGCGGGCACGGTAGCCCGGCGAGGCGCGGTCGGGGCGGATTCGGGGATGTGCCATCCTCCGCTGGGAGCGTTCCGCTTGGTGTTCCTTCGGAACGCAGAAGTCGCGACGCTTTGCCGCGAACCGCCCGACTACCTTAATCCGCAGGATTACCAAGCGGAACGCTCCCAGCGGAGGATGGCACATCCCCGAGAATCCCGAACGAGCAATCTACTTCCGCGCCACCGCCGCCGCCCCCGGTGCCCCCATCGACGCCTGCACCGTCTCGCGCCCGCCGCGCAGGAACCGGGCGAACTCTTCCGCCGTGTCGGTCTTACCCACCGGCTTTGTCACCGGCTTGCCGTCCGCGTCGAGCACGGCGTAGAGCGGCAGTTCCACGGTCCCGAACGTCCGCTCCTGATACGCCTGTAGCGCGGGACCGTTTTTGCGGTCGTCGGTATACAGACGCACCCGCACGAACTTCGACAACTCGTCGTTCACCGGCGGTTTCGGGAAGATGTTGCGCTCCATCCAGCGGCAGTTAGTGCAGGTCCAGCCGGTGAAGTCGATAAAGATCGGCTTGTTCTCGGCTTTCGCCTGCGCGAGTCCCGCTTCGAGCGTGTCAAAGTACGCCAACTCCTCGGTGCCGCGCTTCGCCCCGATTCCGTAGTCGGTCGGCGGCAGGTACGCCACGGTGAAGGAGTCGAGCGGTCGCCCGGTCAAGCCGTAGACGCAGTAGACGCCGATGGCGAGGAACACGGCGGCGAAACTGCCCCGGAGCGGGGTCGCCGGGGCGTCCGGCGCGCCCCAGCCGATCCGGAGCAGACCGAGGAGCCAGAAACCCCCGGCGAGGAACACGATTGCCCACAGCGCGAGGATCGTGGGACCGTTGAGCAGTTGCCAGCCGAACACCTGATCCGCGCCGGAAAGGAACTTCACGGCGGCGGCTAATTCGATCCAGCCCATCGCGCCTTTCACGGTCGAGAGCCACGCGCCCGATTTCGGGAGCCGTGCCAGTAGCGACGGGAACAGCGCGAGCAAGAAGAACGGCAGGGCGAGTGCGAGCGCGAATGTCGTCATGCCGAGGATCGGACGCACCCATTGCGAACCGGTCTGCGCGGACGCGGCGGCGACCAGCACGGTGCCGATGAACGGCGCGGTGCAGGTGAACGCCGCGATCACGAACGTCAGCCCCATCCCGAGCACACCCCACGTCGTCGCCGTCTTCGCCGCACCGGGACCGCCCCCGTTCGTCAGTTTTTGCAGAAACGCGGGCGGCTTGATCTCGATCACTTCCAACAGCGACAGCGCGAAGACGATGAACAGCACTCCGAAGCCGAGGTTGACATACGGGTTCGACGCTAACTGGTTCGCGCCCGCCGCCCCGACCGTCGCCGCTAAGACCGCGCCAATTGCCGTAAACGCCAGCACGATGCCGAGACAGTACAGCCCGGCGAGTTTAACCACGCCGCCCTTTTTCGTTTCCCCGGTTTCCGTGGTGACCTGTTTGGTGAAAAATGCCAGCGTGACCGGGATCAGCGGGAACACGCAGGGCGTGACCAGCGCGACCAGACCTGCGCCGAACGCCGTCGCGAGGAACGCGCCGATGCCGGTGTCAATGGATGGTGAAGAGTGGTCAGTGGTCAGTGCCGATGAAGTCGCGCCAGTCGCCCCGGCACCCCCGCCGTCCCCTTCTAACCACTGACCACTGACCACGGTAAACTCTTTTCGCGCCGAGCCCGCTTCCACTTTGATCGCCGGGACGGCGACCGTGACCATTTTCGGCGGCAGGCATGCACGCTCCGTGCACGCCATGAAGAACACCGACGCGGTCACGGGTACACGTCCCGGCTTGGCGGTCTTCGGCACCGAAAGCACCTGCGCGAACACCGGAGAACCATAGTGCATGCCGATCTCCATGTTGAAGTTGGTGTCGTTGACGATCTCCGGCTTGGACTCGACCGGCTTTCCGAACGGAACGAACCCCTTCGCGGCGACGGTGATTTCGGTCGCCTGCGGTCCGGCCTCGACCGGCTTCAGGCTGTAAATGTGATACCCCGGCGTGATTTTCGCGGTAAGCCGGACTATGATCTTTTCGCCGGGACGCGCCGCCGGGCGCGAAAGCGTGCCGCTCCAGATGACAACCGGGATTTTTTGCGCGCTCGCGGGGAAAGCCGCCGCGAAAAGAAGCAGGGTGATACAGGCGCGGATGAAAAAGCGGATTGATTTAGCCATAGTAATTTGCTCAAAAGCGGATCGCCGTGATAGCGGCACTTTTTCCGGCGCACCGCTCTTCATCTTTTATACCAAACACGGCGGCGAAAAGTTCGCCCCCGGACGCCTCGCCACAACATTGTAGCAGGAGGAAGGAAACGTGAAACCGAAATTAAGGCGACAGCGGCGGCGCGATAGCGCGGGCACGGTCCATATCCGCCGCGAATCCGCCGATACTATAACCGACACTCTGGCGTAAAGCAGACCCTTGCAACCATGTTCAAAAAAATACCCTTCTCGTCCGCCCTTCTCGCCGCCGTTTTCGTGGCTTCCTCCCTTGCGACGCCCGCCTTCACGGAAGGGAACGAAACCCTGCCCGATGTCGCAGCCCGTGGCAACATCGCCGACGTGCGCCGCCTGCTGGAAGCGGGGGTGTCGGTGGAGTACCGGCAAGCGCGCACCGGATGGACGCCGTTGATAACGGCGGTCCGCGCCGGGAAGACCGCCGTCGCGACGCTACTTCTGGATCGCGGGGCGAACCCGAACACGGCGGGACCGACCGGGTACACCCCGCTGATGGCGGCGACACAGACCCGGAACGTGCCGCTGATCCGTACCCTGCTGTTGCGCGGGGCGGACCCGGATAAAGCGACGGCGAAAGGGCTGACCCCGCTGATGCTCGCGGCGGGCAACACGGGGGACGTGCAACAGGATCTGGAGTGCGTCAAAATGTTGCTACGCGGCGGGGCGGACCCGGACAAGAAGCATACGTCCGGTGCCACGGCGGTCGCCATCGCCCGGGAACGGGGAGCCGCTTCGGTGGTCGCCTATCTGAGTCGGGTGGGAGCCGCCGGGAGCGTCGCGGTTGCGGCGGGTAACACGGCGGTGGTCGCCGACGGCACGATCACCGGAACAGTGCTGTATCGGGAACGCATCGCGGTCCCGCCCGCCGCGTTCGCGGTAGTAAGGCTACTCGACATCCAGCCGAAGACGCCGGTGGTCCTGGCGCGGACGGTGACGCCGTTCGCGGGCAAACAGGTGCCGGTCGCGTTCTCGCTCCCGTACAAAGCCGCGACCCTTTCCCGCCGCCCGAATCCGAAGTTTGCCCTGGACGCGCGCATCGTATCCGGCGGGGCGGCGCGGTTTCGCACGGCAAAGCCGGTGCCGACCCTTTCCCCCGGCTCGCGCAACAAAAACGTCGTGCTGCCGCTGGTGATGGTTTCCGAGGAGGAGCAGACGCGCCTCGCCGCCGAAGCCGTCACCGCCACCGACGCCGCCCTCGCACTCTCGGGGGTCGATTTCGTCGGCAAGCAGGCGTCGGCGGATCTGACGATCAATTACACCGCGTCGTTCCTCGGCAACCAGTTGATCCGCGTCACGGCGACTTCCACGCAGGGCGACTACGGAAACCGAACGGACCGGTTTTATTTCAGCGAGGGGACCGACAGCGAGGGCTTCCCGGTCCTTCGAGCGGCGTACCTGAGTGCGCGCCGCATCGCGCGCGCCGAACCGTCGGGCGAAGGCGGACGGAGCGACGCCGTTCCCGGCGAATATGAGAAAGTCTCGCAGAAGATCATCCTCGACGACGGCGGGAAGCCTGTGATCGCTACCAAAACAGTGGACGCGCGGAACGAGACGGTTTCCGACGCCGATGTCACGGCGGCGCGGAACTTCTCGCGCCTCGTCGCCGCCGAAGCCCTGCGCGCGGTGAACAAGCGCGCCGTGAACAAGAAGGCGGCACGTTAATCGTCCTTTTCCTGATTCAATGACAGTAACCCGACCGGGAACCGTTCCGGCTTGCGCGGGCGAACCGCCTCCGGAACCCAGCCGGTTTCCGCGCTGATCGGCGCGGGCTGTATCGGCACCTGTTCCGGGGACAGTCGGGAAACCGGGGTCAGGTGTAACAGGAAATCCAGGTGACTACTCCTCCGGCTAAAACGCGGGGGCTTCTACGGCAGTTAAACTACCGACGCTACGTAGTCCCGTAGCGGTTCTCAATAGGTTAATCGCGGCGTTGGTATCTCTGTCCAAAGACAAAGAACACATCGGGCAGAAATGCCAACGCTCGCTTAGTTTCTTTTTCGCACGATACCCGCACCCGCTACAATCCTGACTGGTAAAACGCGGGTCAACCGAAACTACCGACCGTCCGGCACTTTCAGCCTTGACAGTAAGTACACTCCGGAACATAGACCATGCGGCATCGCCGATGCTTTTCGCGAGGCAGTGGTTGCCCATCATATTTTTGACATTCAACTTCTCAACCGCGATCAAACCGAACCGATTGACCAGTCGCCTTGCGGTCTGGTGTACGAAGTCGTGGCGACGGTTGCGGATGCGCTCGTGTATGCGAGACAACACTTTGTTCGCCTTGCGCCGGGCGGGTGAACCCTTTACTTGCTTAGACTGCTTGCGCTGTGCTTTAGCAAGGGCTTTCTCGTCGCGGCGGAAAAAACGCGGGTTCACTACGAAAGTACCGTCCGACAGAGCGGCGAATTGATTCAGTCCGACATCCACCCCGACCGTTTCATCGGACTTCGGCAACGGTTCCGGTTCATATTCACACGCAAAACACGCGAACCACTTCCCAGACTGGCGACGAATCGTACACGTTTTTACCGTGCCGATTAACGGGCGGTGGACGACGCACCGAACCTGCCCGATTTGAGACAGTTGCAACACATCGCCTTGCAATCGCGCCCCGGTTTTGCCCGCTTGCGGGAAGGTGATGCTGTCGTACACGCCGCGCCCTTTCAGGCGGGGGTAGCCGGTCGTTTCACCGGCTTTGATACGCCGAAAAAACGCCTGGAACGCGAGTTCGACACGGTCGGCTATGTTTTGCAATACCTGACTATGTACGGCGTTTAATTCTGGGTGTGCCTGTTTCCATACTGTGATATGTTTGTTCTGCGTGTTGCGCGAGAGGTATTCTTTAGCGATGTCATAGCGCGCCGTACGTTCATTGACGAGGCTGTTATAAACCTCACAGCACAAAGCAAGGGTTCGACTTAACACCCGCTCCTGCGCTTTTGTCGGCAAGATTTTGTATTTTATACAAATCACGCTCACTCGAACAGTATATCACATATCATATAACAACACTGTCACGAATCACGACGACGCGCAGTTCGATGGCGTCGTCCTGAACGAGGCTCACGGGCAACAAGATGCCGTCCGCGACCGCCTGTCGCCATTCGGGGGAACCGTCCTCGATCTCGCCGAAATCGACTCCGCCCACGTTTTTCGATGTGATGACGAAAGCCGTCGCTTCGTTGTAGATACTGATATCGCTTCGCATTAATTTCCCTCCACCCGTTCTGTTTGCTTCCTTTCTACTACCACCTATCGAACGAAACCGGAACGGGAGCGGGAGAATTATTTCGCCGGGGTCGGGTCGGGTTTACCCGACCCGACCGGCGGGAACGTGATGTCGCGCGCGGCGGGGTGGTCGCCGCTCTTCACCGTGATCGTGACGCCGTTCTTCGCCGCGTCCCGCAACGTCTCCCCGTACTTATCCCGGTCTTTCGCCAGCGTTTCGATGGGAGTTCCGTTGATTTTCTGTATCACGTCCCCGGCGCGTAACCCGGCTTTCCGGGCGCGTGAGTCGGGGAGGACCCGCATGATGACATACGCCCGGGCGTTGCCGACAGTCTGTATCTCCTCGAACCCGATCCGCTTTTTCTGCTCTGCCGCTACCCGGGCTAATTCCGTTTTTGCGTATACCTGCGCCCGCCAGACGATGAAGGCGGCGCAGGCGACAGCGAACGCCGCGCCGATCATCAGGTCGTTTTTCTCCCGCGCGGTGAATGCCGCGTGCTTGCCGTTGGCGATCAGTATCGCCGCGCCCATCGGTGCCAGGGCGGGGAACGGCAACCCGATCCATTCCACCTCCAACAGGGCGGCGAGGAGCAGACCGAACATCCAGCGGAAACTGCTCCTGCTGTCCAGCCGCAACAGAAAGACCGACGCGAAGAAGACCGACAGGAAAAGTACGTCGGCGGGACCGATAGTCACCCCGGAGATGATCGACCAGGTCTTGCTCGTCGCCTGCGGGAGTGCGGTCCCCGCTCCGACCGACACCATCGAGATGATCTGCGAACCGGTCGCGGTCAGGGCGGCGACGGTGCCCATGGTGACGATCACGATGTCGAAAAAGATGGCGAACCCGGCTGCGGCGAGGAGTGTGTTCGGGTGCTTGATGATCCGCCCGACAGCGGCACCGACCAGCGCGACGCCGACCGGCAGGAACAGGTTGTTGGCGGTGAGGATTAGCCAGGCGGGCGGGACGATTGCCTGTTGTTGCAGGAGGAGCACGGTCCCCATCGGCGCGGCGAGGGCGAGACCGGCGATCAGTAGCGTGGTCCGGGTCGCGTTGAGTAGCGCGGCGGCGCGGGTCATGCGCATCAGGGCGTAGAGCAGGGCGGCGAAATACAGACTCGCGACCACGTGTTGCCCGATGGCGGGCAGTTTGTCCAGCGGCACGAAAATGCCGAGGAACCGGTTCACCAGGGTCAGTATGCAGGCGAGCAGGGCGAAGGTCGCCAGTTGCAAAGCGGGGGGCGCGGGTTCGGCGGAAACGTCGGGCGGTTCGGTCGAAACTGTGGGCGGCAATAGTGGCGCGGCATCGCGTGCGGGAGCCGGGAGGGCGACATCGGTACTCATTATTGGGAAAAACGAGAATGTCGTGCAAGTAGTTCCGGGTAAGCGAAAGTTAAAGATGATTTGACAAGGTTGCCTGCGTCGGTATACAATGCCGAAATACGGAACGCCATTGCGCCGGAATGCGTCTATACGAATATGGCGTCTAATTGTCCGGTATAATAGCCGACATCTGATAGTGTGTCCATCCCGCCACCTTTGCCTGAGCGCCTGTAGCGACCCGGGCCGTTGGGATTGAATCGCACGAGTGCGCGATCAGAACGTTTAAATCAACCTAAAATATCAAAGAAAGCCTCCCGGCTCTTCCCCGGATCGGCTCCGTCCCACGTGGGAGGAATCGGTCCGGAAAAAACAAACCCTGCTAAACACCGGGCTACGGGCAACGTCAGCCCGGAAACAAACGAGCCGGAATCAAGGAGTGGAATCGAAAGTGGAACCCCTGCGCCTATTAATCGCGGACGACGAGCCGATCATCCGGCTCGACCTGCGGCGAACGCTGGAGAACATGGGACATATTGTGATCGGGGAAGCGGGCGACGGCGCGCAGGCCGTCGAACAATCTCGGGAGTTGAAACCCGATCTCGCCATCCTCGACATCAAAATGCCCAACATGGACGGTATCGACGCGGCGAAGATCATCTCGACCGAAGGTATCGCCCCCGTTCTTCTATTGACCGCCTATTCGCAAAAAGACCTGGTGGACCGCGCCCGCGACGCGGGTGTGTTCGCTTACCTGGTCAAGCCGTTCAAGGAAGCGGAATTGATGCCCGCTATCGAGATCGCTATCGCCCGCTTCGAAGAGTTCCTCGAACTCGAAAAAGAGGTCGAGAAGATGGAAGACAAACTCGAAACCCGCAAAGCGGTAGACCGCGCGAAGGGCATATTGATGGACCAGTACGGTTTGAAGGAACAAGACGCCTTCCGTCGTATTCAGGTACAGAGCATGAACACGCGCAAATCGATGCGCGAGATCGCGGAAGCGATCATTATCGCCAACTCCGTGTGACACGCCTCTGCGCGGCGTGTGACACGAGCAACAACCGGCAAACGCCCCGCGAAATCTTCGCGGGGCGTTTTTCTGTCTCCTGCTTGCGCCACATACGAAGAAATTTTATTTTTCTTTGATTTTACAGGATATTTCCTCGATAGCATCTAACCTTATCAGTGAAAGGCGAAACCAATGTTCAAACGTATTCTCATCGTGTTTTTCCTGCTCGCGCTGTCCGTGATGCCCGGTTGCGGCGGCGGGGACGACGGCGGTAGCACCGGCGACACGCGGACCGGGATCGGCGGCGTCGTCGTGGACGGTAGCCCTTATAACGAGTCCGACTATTATCTTAGCGAGGCATCGCCGCTCCCTCCCGTCCGCCCTAACGCAAAAGTCTTCGTCGTTGAGCGAGCCACCGGGCGATTGGAGCGGGTTGCCGAGACGACTGCCGACGGCGAGGGGCGATTTTTCGTCCCCCTGCCACCGGGAAGATACTCGGTGTATACCGAACTATCCCCGTCCAACACTTACCCACTGTACTGTGCCACTGGGGAGGTAGTCGAGGTGGTCAGTAATCAACAAGCAAGAGTGGCATTAGGTCACGCCAACTGCATGGGGCTGTCGCTGTCCGGCCGCTATGACTATCTGCTCTGATCGAACATAGTTATCTGAAGAGATCGGTTATGAAAGCGATCAAGAAAGTACCGTATGAAAATGCTACACAAGTTATACTCGGTTCCATTGGTAACGTCGTTTTGCCTATTGAACATCGGCGTGGGGATGTGCGCGGACGAAGATAGTCACCCTGCAAACACTCCTACACTGTCATATACTGCACCGCCGGAAGTCAAGCCGGTAAGCAAAGCGGTACTGATTGCACGCATCGACGCATTTTTATCCCATGTCAAGCCGGGGAGTAATTTCATCGATTTGGGAGACCATTCGATTTACGCTCCTGACTTAATTATGTACAGAAAATATCTGACGCAGGGTTATGCTCCGCCGAGTCAGTTTGAAGGGAGGTTTCAGAGATCAACCAAATTAACTACTTCCAAGCGTGAGGGATTCAGAACAGCCTTTGGTGCAAGTAACTATTACGTGTCCCCTGTCCCACAAAACCCTAGTCTTGTCAGTCAACCATGGACCAATGGCATAGTTTATTACAAACTGAATTTTCAGGATCAAACCCAAAATTCTCAGGGTCAAACCAAAGAGGCAGTATTTCTTGCCGCCTGCCGGGAATGGGAAGCGGTAGCCAACATCAAGTTTGTTCCGTGGACAGGCAATCAAGATGGTCCCTCCTACCTGGACGTAAAAATAAGCGGTGACAGGAACCACGCTTATACAGGTCAGATCAACCGAGGGGCGGGGCCAGATGGGCAATATTTAGGTCAGATATTTGAAATAAACAATTGGCAACAGGATGTCGTCCTGCATGAATTGGGCCATGCGCTAGGATTCATTCATGAGCACCAAAGAGCCGACAGGGATGAACATATCTTCGTGAACAACGGCGAAAACGGGCGTCCAAGTAACATAAAGACTTGATGCAAAATAGAGTTTTTCGGGCTTCCTGACAAGAAGCGTGTTTGTTTTTTTGAGTGGGCTTCTCGCGCAAAGGGCGTAGCCATTTC